>CAYORZ010000033.1:0-11516 GCA_964406485.1 uncultured Gemmatimonadaceae bacterium
GAGTCCTTCGCCCTTCAGTGTGGTGTAGTGCTCGCCGTCGACGTAGACGGGGGCCTTCGGCTCCTCGAAGGTGCCGGGGAGCGAGATGCCGAGGTTGGCGTGCCTGGATTCGCCCGGACCGTTCACCACGCACCCCATGACGGCAACGTCCATCTCTTCCACCCCGGGGTAGAGGGTGCGCCAGCTCGGCATCTTCTCGCGGATGTAGCCCGTGATTTCCTCGGCCATCTCCTGGAAGAAGGTCGAGGTGGTGCGGCCGCACCCCGGGCACGAGGTGACCTGGGGCTCGAAGCTGCGGATCGCGAGCGACTGCAGGATCTGCTGCGCAACCCGGACCTCTTCGGCGCGGTCGCCCCCGGGACGGGGGGTCAACGAAACCCGGATGGTGTCACCGATCCCCTTCATCAGGAGGGGGGCGAGCGCGGCGGTGGTGGCGACGATTCCCTTCGCCCCCATCCCCGCCTCGGTGAGACCGAGGTGGAGAGGGTAGTCGGAGAGGGGGGCCAGCAGTTCGTAGACCTTCAGGAGGTCGGGAACGACCGAGACCTTGGCCGAGAGGATGATGTGGTCGTGCGGGAGCCCCACCTCTTCGGCCAGCGCCGCCGAGCGCATCGCACTCTCCACGATGGCATCGAGGAGGACGGCCTTCGCGCCCTTCGGCTCGGGGAGGCGGGCGTTGGCGTCCATCATCTCGGTGAGGAGCCGCTGGTCGAGCGACCCCCAGTTCACGCCGATGCGGACCGGCTTGCCGTCCTCGAGGGCGACCTCGATGATGCGGGTGGAATTCTCGTCGCGGCGCGTCGTGCCCACATTGCCGGGGTTGATCCGGTACTTGGCCAGTGCCCGGGCCGCCTCCGGATACTTCGAGAGCAGGAGGTGGCCGTTGTAGTGGAAGTCGCCGATCACGGGCACGTCGAGTCCTGCGTCGCGCAACCGTGCCACGATCCCGGGGACGGCTTGCGCCGAGGCGTCGTTGTTGACGGTGACCCGCACCAGCTCGCTTCCCGCCAGGGCGAGGTCAGCGATCTGCTGCGCGGTGGCGTCGGCGTCGGCGGTGTCGGTGTTCGTCATCGACTGCACGCGCACCGGATTCGAGCCTCCGACCCCCACGTCGCCCACCAGGGTCTCGACCGTCGTTCTACGCTCCCAGATACTCACGCCGCGGTTCCTCCGGATACCGAGGGGTCCTTCGGGGGGCCGGACTCCGATGCCGGCCTCTTCCCCAATCTACCGCAGCGGGCGCGCGAGGTGGAGGAGGGCGGCCGGCCCTCACTGCAACTTGCGCAGGAGGTGGAGGAGCCCCAGCGGCGTGCCCCCCAGATCGGCGGGGGTCAGGACGTCGTGGTAGCGGTCCAGCTGCTCCTCGATGAAGCGCGCCACATGCTGGAGCGAGATCACCTCGAAGCCCTCGCGCATCCCCGACTCCCCGACACCGAAGGCGACCAGCCGGATCCGTGTGGGAATTCCCGCCTCGTCTCCGGCCAGTTCCGTCGTCCCCCACTGTCGCAGGTCGTCGGTCTTCTGGTCGAGGAGGGCGTCGGGGCAGCACCCGACCCGGCGCAGCGCGGTCTGGAGTGCGTCGCGGGAACGCAGGGTATCGTTCACGCGGGCCTTTCCCTCCTTCACCTCGCCGATGATCACGTCGACGATCTCGCGGTCCTGTACCAGGAGGGGATCGGTGCGGATGCGGAGGTCGCGTCGGCCCCCGAGTCGCGCCCGGGGCACCACCCATTCGGCCCGCGGGAAGCGGAGGGCGAGGAGGTCGAGATCGGTCACCTCGCGGTACTCCCCCTTCCTCCCCTCCCGGATCACGGGGAGCTCGGCCACCGTGAAGTAGCCATTGAGGTAGAGGTAGCTCTGGACCAGCCGCACACCAGCGTTCATGCGCGTACTCGTATCACGGGGGAAGTCACGGGAGAGGGGCGGGGTGCCGTCCCAACTTCGGCCCGGCTGGCTCGGCCGTAAAGCGAGGCGGAACCGCCCCTTCGCAGGAGGGTTGCATCACGGCAGACCGTCCCTGTGCCTCCCCCGTCGATGTCGACCGCCGATCCCGCTCCGGAGCAGCACCGTCCCTCGCGCGTTCGCACCGCGCTGAAGTGGGGGGAGCGGCTTTTCTTCGTCGTCGTCCTTCTCTTCGCCATCGAACGGCTCGGACCGCAACTTTCGGCGTGGACCGGCATCGGGCCGGTCGAGGGATCGGTCCCCGAGTACCAGGTGACCCTCCTGGACGGATCGACCCTGACCTCGGACGAACTCCGGGGTCGGGTGGTGGTGCTCAACGTCTGGGCCACATGGTGCGGCCCCTGCCGGATCGAGATCCCGGTCCTCCAGTCCCTCCACGAGGAGTTCGGGGGCGATGATGTGGTCGTCGTGGGTCTCTCGACCGACGTCGCCCCTGCCGCGACCGTCGAGAGCTGGCTCGACGAGAGGGGTGTCGACTACGCCAACGGCTTTCTCGACCGTGAAACGCGGCGCGCGCTCGGCGGCATCAGCCACACACCGACGACCTACCTGATCGACCGCGAGGGACGGGTGCATCACAAGGTGCTCGGGCTCTTCGCTCCGCCGGCGATGCGCGCCGCCGTCACCCGGCTGCAGCGCGGCCCCTGAGTGGCGGGAGGCGGGCCGGAGCCCGCTGCCTCACGATTGGTTGCGGGGTTTCGCAGGTCACCTTATATGTCAGGGAGCCTTCGTTCGAAAAGGAAACGAAGGGAGAGCGGCCAGGCGCAGGGCGCTTACCGGCCGGGCAACCTTCTGGCTCATCGCTGCCTCCAAGGCAGGGGAGCGGTGGATGCGAGCCGCCGGCGACTATAGACTCCGGAGCGTGACCGATGGCCTTTCAGCGGCGAACCCTCACCCTCTTCAGCATCCTCCTGGTCGCGATCGCGATCGCGACCGCCACCTGGTGGCGACTCGCATCGGGGGGCGCGGAGGAGGCCGGACCGGGGGATGCCACGGCGCTCGCGGACTCGCTCGGGCTCGACATCGGAGTGGCCGGTTCGGCGTTCTCCACCGAGCTTCCGCAACCGGTCGAGGGAGTCGCGGTCGTGCGCGACACCCTCTGGGAGACGGTCGAGGCAGGGGCGCGGGCGGCGGCGTACCGCGAAGCCATCATCACCGCCCAGGTCGAGGGGATCATCCAGGAGCTTCCGGTACGGGAGAACTCCCCCGTCAGCGCCCGGGCGGCGGTGCTGCAGATCGACACCGTCGAGCTCACGCTCGACCTGGCGCGGGCGCGGGCGGACCTGGCGTCGGCCGAGGATCAGTACGCGACCATGCTTCTCTTCAACGACGAGGAGACCGACCCGGCCGTGCGCGAGCGGCGGGAACGGGCCGCGCGAGCGTCCAGTGGTCTGGCCCAGGCGGAGGTATCGGTCCGGCAGGCCGAGATGCGGATCGCGCGTGCGACCGTGCGGGCGCCCTTCGCGGGGCGTGTGGCCAACCTCAAGGTCGCCGCGGGTGAGCATGTGAGCGCCGGGACGGAACTCATGACCATCGTGGATCTCGATCCGATCAAGGTCGAGGTGAGTGTGCTCGAGGCCGAACTCGGCTACCTGGCGCCGGGACGGCGGGCCCGGGTCACCTTCGCCGCCTTCCCCGGTGAGGTGTTCACCGGGCAGATCGAAACGCTCAATCCGATCGTCGGAGAGGACCGCACGGGTCGGGTGACGATCCACCTCCCCAACCCCGACGGGCGCATCAAGCCGGGGATGTACGCCGATGTCCGCATCGACGCCCGCAGCCACCCCGACCGGATCCTCGTCCCCCGCTCCGCCATCCTCGAACGGGGAACGCCGCGGAATCGCACGATGGTCTTTCTCTACGAGGGCGACGATACCCAGGGGCGGGCCAAGTGGCACTACGTGACCACCGGCGCCGAGAGTGGCGAATTCGTCGAGATCGTCGCCACCCCGGAGACCCCCGGACTCGAGCCCGGGCAGATCGTTCTCGTCGACGGCCACCACTACCTGGGCCACGACACCGTGGTCCGCCTGGTCGACAATGTGGCGGCGGAAGACGGGAGGCCGGGGTCGTGATGGCTCGGTTCGCTGCCTGGCTCGGCATCGCCCTCGTTGCCGTCCCGCTCGGAGCCCAGACCCCGACAGACACCCTTCCCGTCTCGCTCGACGACGCTCTCGCGATCGCGCGCGGAGCGAATCCGGCGCTCCTGCGGGCCGAGCACTCCCTGGACCTCAACACGCCGCACGAACGGGCCACCTGGCTGGGGCAGATTGTCCCGCAACTCACCGTGAACCTCTTGCAGACCGGATACTCCGGTTCGCTCCAGCGACAGGCCACCGACTTCTTCGGGCAGCCCATCGATAACCCGGAGAGCGCCTGGATCTATACGTCGAACACCCGCCAGTTCGCCTCGCTCAACTGGACGATCCGGGGTCCGAGCTTCCTCAATGCGCGAAAGCGGCAGCAGCAGGCGAGCCGGGAGCGCGTGCTGGCGGTGGCCACCGCCGAAGCGAGCGTCGAGGCGCGCGTGCAGCAGGAGTTCTGGGAAGCACTCGAGCAGCGGCAGCTCCTCGAGGTGGAACTCGCCCTCCTCGAAGGGCGCCAGCGGGATCACGAAGCCGCCGAGCGGCGCTACACCCTGGCCCGGGCCACCCGGGTCGACGTGCTCCAGGCCGAACTGGCCGTCGAGCAGCAGCGCGCCGCGATCCAGGAACGCCGCAGCGCCTACGAACAGGCGCTCCTCACCCTCCGCACCACCCTGGGTGACGGGGACCTGGGGCCGATCCGACCCGAAGCGCCCGCCGCGCTCCCCGTCTTCGATCCGGCCCTCCTCGACGAGGCCGCCCTCGTGGCGCGGGCTCTCGCGCAGAACCCCGAGCTGCGGGCCGCGCAAGCCGGGGTCGACGGGGCGCGCATCGGGGTGGCCGAAGCCACCGAGTGGAAGTGGCCGACGCTCGGCGTCTCGTACGACTGGGGGCAGTTCTCGCAGGCCCGCGAGGGGGGGGCGCTCTTCGACATGGGCTACGACCCCGATCGGGTGCGCAGCTCCTTCTCGATCCAGGTGACCGTTCCCTTCTTCAACAACTACTTCCAGAACCGCTACGCCGAGAGCCAGGCGCGCGTCTCCCTGCAGAACCAGCAGGAGACCCTCCGCGAGTCGCGGATGGCGGTCGAGGGAGAGGTGCGCGCTCAGCTGATCCGCCTGTGGAACCAGCGCGAGACGCTTCGTCTCGCCGAACGGTCGCTCGAGATCGCGGAAGAGGCTCTCCGCCTCGCGCGTGAGGAGTACCGCATCGGGACCCGGACCTTCGAGCAGCTCCAGGACGCGGTGGAGCAGGAAGTCTCGAGTCGCCGGCAGGTGATCACCACCCGCTTCGGATTCATCGACGCCCTCATCGCCCTGGAGTCGGCCGTCGGTGGACCGGTGCGGCCCGACGCAGGGACCTGAGATGTCGCTTCCCCGCCTCTCGACCGAGCGACCGGTCGCCGTCGCGATGCTGGTGCTGGCGGTCGTCCTTCTCGGGCTCATTTCCTACGCGCGGCTCCCCATCGACCTCCTCCCCGACGTCAGCTACCCGCGGCTGGTGGTCCACACGTCGTATCCGGAAGTCGCCCCGGCCGAGGTCGAGCGGCTGATCACCGAGCGGGTGGAGGCGGAGGCTGCGGCAGTGGTGGGGGTGGAACGGGTGACCTCCATCTCGCGAGAGGGAGTGAGCCTGGTGACCCTCCGCTTCGGGTGGGGCACCGACATGGACTACGCCATGCTCAACGTGCGTGAGCGGATGGACAACCTACGCGAAACGCTTCCCGAATCGGCGAGCCGCCCCCGGATCCTGCGGGTGGATCCCGAGTCGGATCCGATCATGACGCTGAGTGTGGCCGGAGCCGGGGATCTCTGGACGACGAAGGAACTCGCCGAGACCGTCTTCCGCCGTCGTCTCGAGCAGTTGGATGGCGTCGCCCAGGCGGCCGTCTCCGGGGGACTGGACCGCGAGATCCGGGTCGAGGTGGACCCCGAACGAATGCAGGCGTACGGCCTCACGATCGCCCAGGTGAGCCAGGCACTCGCGCAGTCCAATGTGAGCGGCGGAAGCGGCACGATCCTGCAGGGGCGATACCGCTACCCGCTCCGTACCCTGGGCGAGCTTCAGAACGTCGACGAGATCCGCGACGTGGTGGTGGCCCGGCAGGCCGAGCAGGGAGCGGGCGGTTCGGGTGAAGCCTCGTCGCGTCTGCTGCGGGTCAGCGACATCGCCACCGTCACCGATGGCTTCGCGGAACGCGAGTCGATGGCGCTCTACAACGGCACCGAGTCGGTGGGCCTCCTGGTCTTCAAGGAGTCGGGGGCCAACACCGTGACCGTGGCGCGCTCCGTGGAGGAGGTGCTCGACCAGCTCCGCAGCGAGTTTCCCGACGTGCGGCTCGAGGTCGCGCACAGCCAGGCGGGCTTCATCTCGGCCGCGATCAGCAATGTGGTGCAGTCCCTGATCGTGGGGGGACTCCTCGCCTTTCTCGTGCTGTTCTTCTTCCTGCGGGACTCCCGCTACCCCTTCGCGATCGCGGCAGCGATCCCGATTTCCGTAGTCGCCGCCTTCGGGCTCATGGAAGCGTTCGGGGTGTCGCTCAACATCATGAGCCTCGGAGGACTCGCGCTGGGTGTGGGGATGCTGGTCGACAACTCCATCGTGGTCCTGGAAAACATCTTCCGCCACCGCCAGCTGGGGGCTGACGGACCCGAAGCCGCCGCAGGGGGGGCGGAGGAGGTACAGGGGGCGATCACCGCGAGCACCCTCACGACGATCTCGGTCTTCGGGCCCATCATCTACGTCGAGGGGGTGGCGGGTGAGCTCTTCGCCGACCTCTCGCTGGCCGTCACCTTCTCGCTCCTGGCCTCGCTCCTGGCCGCCCTGACGCTCCTTCCCGCGATCGCCGCCCGCTTCTTCGCCGCCGAGGACCGCGTCCCGCCCCCCCCGACCGCGAGCCGGCCTCGACCGTCGGGCTTCCTGGGCTGGCTGGAGTGGGCGTGGTTCGCGATCGTCTTCGCCCCCTTCCGACTGCTTCACTTCGTGGTCAGGCTCCTGGGCGCACTCGCCGTATTCTGGTGGCGTCACTTCGGAGCGGTTGTTTCGCGGCTGAGCCGCCCGCTGCTGGACCGCTTCGACCGGGGCTTCGGGGCGCTCATCGACCGGTACGACCGAACGCTGAGGTGGTCGCTCGACAGGAAGGGGCCGGTGCTGGCAGGGGCAGGGATGGCGCTCGCCCTCACGGCGATCGTCGCGGTGGCCCTCCCGCGCGACCTCCTCCCCGACGTCGATCAGGGGGCGATCGATGTCCACCTCGCCCTGGAGGGCGGGGTGGGGATCGAGAACACGGCGGCGGCCGCGCGAGAGATCGGCGAGGTGCTGGACGCCGATCCCGACGTGGATGCCGTCTTCACCAGCGTGGGGCGCGACGGGCGGGCCTACGCCGACGGCCAGGACGACAGTGGCCTCAACACCGCCCGCTTCCAGGTGCGTCTCCGGGAAGGGGTGCCCACGGCCCGGGTGCTCGCCCGGCTCCGCCCACTGCAGCAACGCTTCCCGGAGGGGGCGCTGACGTTCCAGGTGGGGCAGGCGACCGCTCTCGGCCAGATCCTCGGCGGCTCGGACGCCGATGTCGCCGTGCGGGTCCGCGGGCAGGACCTCGATCTGCTCATGGAGCAGGCCGAGATGGTGCGGGAGCGGATCGCCGGTCTCGGGATGGTCGGCAACGTGCGGGTGGGGGCGGAGGTGGGTGCGCCCCAGATCGACATCGAGATCCTCCAGGGGGTGGCGGCGCAATACGGGGTCGAGCCCCGCGAGGTGGCGGCCACCGTCGACCGGGCCCTGCGGGGGGACCGGGCCACGGAGTTCGTGGACTTCGACCGCAGGATCCCGGTGGTCGTCAGCTACCCCCGCGAACTGCGGTACGCCCGCTCGACGCTGGAGGGGCTCCGGGTCCAGGGGGTGCCGATCCGCGAGCTGGTCCGGATCCACGACACGGTGGGACCGGCCGAGGTGCGCCGCGAGGACCAGGGGCGGGTGGTCCCGGTCTACGCCGACGTGGTCGAGGGGGGCCTCGGCGAAGCCATCCGGGCGATCGAGGCGGCGCTCGCCGACATCCCCCCCTCGCGCGAGCTGCGATTCGAGGTGGGGGGCGAGCGGGAGGAGATGCGGCGGTCCTTCCGCGATCTCGCGTTCGCCTTCGGCCTCGCCATGATTCTCGTCTACATGATTCTCGCCGCTCAGTTCGAGTCCTTCATCCACCCCTTCACGATCCTGACGGCCGTCCCGCTCTCCCTGGTCGGGGCGATTGCGGCGCTCGCCCTCACGGGCCAGGGGATCAATTCGATGAGCCTCATCGGGATGGTGATCCTGGTGGGAATCGTGGTCAACAACGCGATCCTCCTGGTGGATTTCATCAGCAAGCGCCACGCAGGCGGCGGGCCCCTCCGGGAGGCGATTCTCGAAGCGGGACGGGTACGGGTCCGGCCGATCCTCATGACGACCGTCACGACCGTCCTGGGGTTGATCCCGATGGCGATGGGGGTCGGAAGCGGGGCCGACCTGCGCGCGCCGCTGGCGATCGCGGTGATCGGGGGGCTCGCGGTCGCGACCGTCCTCACGCTCGTCGTGATCCCGGTCGTCTACGCCGTCGTGGAAGGGGCCCGCCGGCGAAGCCCGGTGGACGTCCTCGAACCGGGGACGGCGGCTCTGGCGCCTACCGGGGCCGACTGATGATCCGGCTCGGCATCGGGCGCCCGGTGGCCGTCGCGATGACCTACGGGGCGGTGGCCCTCCTGGGGCTCTTCGCGTGGCAGAACATCCCCATCGAGTTCCTTCCCGACACGGAACTCCCCCGCCTCACCGTCCACGCCTCCTGGAGGGGATCCAGTCCCGAGACCGTCGAGGCCTTCCTGACCTCGCCTCTCGAGGCCGCCATCCAGCAGGTGCAGGGCGTCGACAGCATCGCTTCGGACTCCCAGGAGGGGCGATCGCTGATCTCGGTCGTCTTCGACCGCAACGTCGACATGGACTTCGTGCGGCTCGAACTGTCCGAACGGATCTCGTCGCTTCAGGAGGAACTCCCCCCGGGGGTACAGAACGTCGTCGTCGAGCCGTACGTGCCCCAGGAGTTCCAGGACCAGCGCCGCCCCTTCCTCAGCTATTCCTTCACGGGACCCTACCAGCTGGAGGCCCTCCACAAGCACCTCGAGGAGGTGGTCGCGCCCGAACTCGGCCAGCTGGAGGGTGTGGCCGTCGTGCGCGTCTCGGGCGGTCGCGAGCGGCGCGTCGAGATCCGGGTGGACGAGGTCAAGGTGCGCTCGCTCGGGCTGAACCCCTTCTCCGTCTACCAGCGCATCAGCGATCTCGACCTCGTCCAGGAAGCCGGGGTGATCCGGGAGGATGGACGTGAGCGGACGGTGACCATCGTGAATCGCCCGCAGAGCGCAGCCGACATCCGTGCCGCCGAGCTGCGCGGGATCGGCAACACCGTGGTCCGGGTGGGCGATGTGGCATCGGTGCACGACACCTTCGGGGAACCGACCCGGCTCGAGCGGATCAACGGGAGACCCACCGTCACGATGTCGCTCACCAAGGAGCGGGGGATCAACACCGTCCGTACGGCCGACGCCGTCAAGGAGCGGCTCGCCGAGCTCGAGAGCCTCAGCCCCTTCGGGGCCGAGTTCATTCTCGAATACGACGAGAGCGAAGAGGTGCGGCGTCAGCTGACCGACCTCCGGGCCCGCGCCCTCGTGGCCGCCGTGGTCATCTTCGTGGTCCTCGTCCTCTTCCTCCGCTCCTTCCGATCGGCAGGGCTCGTCTTCGCGACGATCGTCTTCTCTGTCCTCATCTCCCTCAATCTCATCTACTTCGGCGGGCTGACGCTCAACCTGCTCACCCTGATGGGGCTTGCGATGGGGTTCGGACTCATCGTGGACAACTCCATCGTCGTGCTCGAAAACGTCTATCGGCGATGGCAGGCCGGTGAGGCGGCCGAGGTGGCGGCCGAAGAAGGGAGCCGGGAGGTGGTTCTGCCCATCGTGGCGGCGACGGCGACGACCCTGATCGTCTTCATGCCCTTCGTCTATCTGCAGGGGGAGTTGCGCGTCTACTACGTGCCGTTGGCCATCGTCGTGGCCCTCACGCTGGTGGCGTCGATGTTCGTCTCCTTCACCTTCATTCCCGCGACCGCGGCGCGCATGCTGGGCCGGACTCCGCGGCCCCCGAGCGCCGGGAAGGAAGGGAGCACCGTCACACGGGCCGCCCGGGGGCGCCCCCCCATCTACCGGCGGTTCTATTCAGCCGTCGTCAGCTTCACCATCCACCACCCCTGGGTCGCGATCTTCGTGACGCTCGCGGCCTTCGGGGGGTCGGCGTACCTCTTCGACGCGTATGTGAACCGGGGAGTGGTGTGGGGCGGTGGAGGCGCGCAGCGCACATACGTCACGATCAACATCACCCTCCCGCGAGGCTCGAGCCTCGAGCGCACCAATCAGCTGGTGGAGTTCTTCGAGGAAAAGCTGCAGGCACTACCCGAGGTCGAGCAGTTCGTCGCGTCGGTGCAGGAGACGTCGGCACGGATGGAGGTCACCTTTCCGGACTCTCTCGAGCTGACGCCGGTTCCCCCTGCGATCAAGGAACAGATGACCGCCTACAGCCACACCTTCACCGGCGCCGAGGTACGGGTCTACGGGTACGGGCCGTCATTCTACGCCGGGGGGGCAAGCCCGCCCCAGTACACGATCAAGGTGCTGGGGTACAACTTCGAACGGGTGCGCGACATCGCCGAGGATCTCGGCCGTCGCCTCGAGCGGATCACCCGGGTGGTCGACGTCGACACCAATGCTTCGGGACGCTTCACCCGCGACAAGGCGACCGAGTTCACGGTGCGGATCGACCGGTCCCGGCTGGCGCTCCATGACATGACCGTGGCCGACCTCGTCAACCAGCTGGGGCGGGTGGTGGCCGGCACCGGGGGGGTGCAGTCGATCAAGGTCGGGGGCGAGGAACTCCAGTACGAAGTCAAGGTGAAGGACGTCGACCACATCGACGTCCTCGCGCTCCGGGAATCCATCGTCCAGACCCCGGGCGGCCGCGAGGTGCGTCTGGGCGACGTGACCACCGTGGAGCGACGCGAGGTCCTCGCCACGATCCACCGGGAGAACCAGCAGTACGAGCGCACGGTCGCCTACGAATTCCGGGGTCCCGTGAGGTTGGGAGATCTCTGGCGCGACGCCCTGATCGAGAACGTCGACCTCCCCCCGGGCTATTCGATCCAGACCACGTCGGGTTTCCGCTTCGGCATCCGGGAGCAGGGACAGATCTACGGCCTCCTGGCCGTCTCGATTCTCCTGGTCTACATGGTGACCGCGGCCCTCTTCGAGTCGCTGCGCCAGCCGCTCGCCGTTCTCCTCACCGTTCCGATGGCCCTGATCGGGGTCTTTCTCATCTTCTTCTATACCCGTGCGACCTTCACCCGGGAGGCGTACATCGGGGTGATCATGATGGGAGGAATCGTCGTCAACAACGCGA
>CAYORZ010000034.1:0-11324 GCA_964406485.1 uncultured Gemmatimonadaceae bacterium
GACGGCGACCCACATCGCGAGGTAGAGGATCACCACGAGCAGCACCACGCCTCCCGCCTCGATGGGGCGCGCCCAGTCCTCCCGGAACCAGGCGGCCTCCTGCTCGGCGTCGGCCGGCTCGACGATCCCCGGGGGGACCGTCACCCGGAGGGTGAGCCCCTCCCCTGCGCGAAGGGCGCGGGTGGTCGCGACCCGCACGGCGCCGCGCGCCGGATCCCATTCCACGGTCGCGTCGGACGCCGTCGACCCTTCGGGGCCTGTCCATGCACCGAGGGCGGCCGGAGGCTCGGCAAGCGGGCGGGGGAAGGTGACGGTGGCGGTGGCCTCGGCGATCCGGAAGTCCCACCCGTTGCCCGTCACGTTCCAGTAGAGGGTGGTGCCCGCGTCGTCGAAGGCCATCCACCGCGCCGTCTCGTAGCGGAGGGTGTAGTCGTGGACGCCGCGTTCGAGGCGGGTCGCGGCGTCGCCGATCCGGACCCGCACGCCTCCCCTTCCCCCCTCCCCCCCGATCCGCTCCAGCGCCCAGGGCTCCGGTTCCCCGTTGCGGGTCACGGCGAGCACCTCGAAGGGCGCCTCGATCCTCCCGAGGCCGCGCGGGCGGGGGAAGGTCGTGGGGAAGTCGCGGAAGATTCCCCGTTCGATGCGGTTTCCCAGCGCCCGCACCCGGATCCGCTCCGTCACCACCATCCGGTTGCCGTCGAGCACCTCGATCGCGGCGTCGAAGGCGATGACCTCTTCCCTCTGCTGCGCGCCAGCAGGCAGAGGACCGACTCCGGGAGCCACCCCGGCCACCACGAGGAGGAACGCGGCAAGGACGACCGCCCTCCGAGGAACGACGGGGCGGGGGAGCGCCCGGCGACGCCCCGCCGGATGGCGGAGTCCGCGCCGGGCGAGGCGGGCGGGGTTCGTGGAGGAGAGACGCTTCACGGAGAGCCGGTGGGTGAGGGGGGCCTCCTTCCAAGGTGCGACGTCGGCAGCGTCCGTACCACGTTGGCGAGCCTGGCCCGGTCCGCGAGCCCCGACCGGAGCCGCCCGGCGCGAGCCCTGCGCCCTGCACCCCCCCGGCAAAGGTGATACTATCAGGACCGCAGGCACCGGCCCGCGGGGGTCGCGGGTGAACGCGTCATGAGAAGGAGCAGAGGGAGATGCCGACGAAGGTTCGCAGAAGGGGACCGGGGGCCACGGGAAGCGGGGCGCAGGGAGGCGGAAGTCGGACGATCGTGGGGGTCGCGGTGGCGCTCCTCGCGTGGCTGGTCGCCCCGGCGACGGGAACGGCCTCCGTCGCGGCGCAGGGGGGTGGCGGGGAGGGAGACGGGTGGACGGTCGACCACGTCTGGACCGACACCGAACAGCTGCGCTTCAGCGTCGACGAAGGCACCTGGATGAATGTGGACGTCTCGCCCGACGGGTCGACGATCGTCTTCGACCTCCTGGGCGACATCTACACGATGCCGATCACGGGGGGTACGGCCACCCGGATCAGCGGCGGCCCGGCCTTCGATATCCACCCCCGCTTCTCGCCGGACGGCAGCCGGATCGCCTTCGTCTCGGATCGTGACGGCCTGAACAACATCTGGACGATGGGCTCCGACGGCTCCGATGCACGGCAGGTGACGCGCGAGCGCGAGCGCGACGTCAACTCCCCCGAGTGGTCCCCCGACGGGGAGTTCATCTTCGTGCGCAAGCACTTCGTCTTTTCGCGTTCGCTGGGCGCGGGCGAGATCTGGATGTATCACCACACCGGGGGTACGGGACTCCAGGTCACCGACCGTCCCAACGAGCAGCAGGACCAGGGCGAGCCGGCCGTCTCTCCCGATGGGGAGTGGGTCTACTATTCGCAGGACGTCACCCAGGGACCCCTCTTCCAGTACAACAAGGACCCCTACCCGGGGATCTACGCGATCCGGCGGCGGCATCTGGTCACGGGCGAGCAGGAAACCGTGACGGGGGGCGCCGGGGGGGCGATCACGCCGATGCCCCACCCCGACGGGGACCGCCTGGCGTTCATCCGGCGGGTGCGCGAGCAGACCGTCCTGTACCTCCGCGACCTGGAGTCGGGGGCGGAGTGGCCCGTCTACGATGCCCTCTCGCACGACATGCAGGAGGCGTGGGCGATCCACGGGCCATACACCCGCTACGCGTGGGTCCCGGGGACCGACGATGTCGTGATCTGGGCGAAGGGCAAGATCCGGCGTATCGACACGGAGACGGGGACGGCCGAGGTGATCCCCTTCCGCGCCGATGTGGACCTCCGGGTGAGCAAGGCCGTGCGAGCCCCCGTCGACGTCGCCCCCGATGAGGTCGACGTGCGGATGTTCCGCCATGTCGTCACGTCGCCGGACGGCTCGCAGGTGGCCTTCTCGGCGTTGGGACGGCTCTGGGTGACCGCCGCCGACGGGAGCGGGAGCGCGCGTCGCCTCACCACCGCCGACGAGATCGAGGCCTTTCCGCGGTGGTCGCCCGATGGGCGGGAGCTCGTCTACGCGTCGTGGGACGACGAGCAGATGGGGGCGATCAAGGTGGTCGCGGTCGGCGGGGGAGCACCCCGCACCGTGGTCGGGGCGCCGGGGCACTACACCGAGCCGGCCTTCTCTCCCGACGGCCGCACGATCGTCTACCGCCGCACCGGAGGGGACGCCCGGCGGGGCTCCCTCTACTCGGGTGACCGCGGCATCTACACCGTCGCCGCCACCGGAGGGGAGCCGACCCTCGTGCGCAGCGGGGGAAGCTCTCCCTTCTACTCGGCCGACGGCGAACGGATCTTCTTCCAGGGCTCCGACGGCGGCGCGGCGCTGCAGTCGGTCTCCCTCGACGGCTCGGACCTGGTGACCCACCTCCGGGGCGGCCAGGTACAGGATTGGGCGGTCTCGCCCGACGGGCGGTGGGTCGCCTTCGTGCAGGGGTGGCGGATCCACCTCGCCCGCTTCCCCCGCGCGGGGCGGGCCCTCACCCTCGACGCGTCGGCGGGCGGCTACCCGGTGACGCAGGTGTCGGCCGAGTCGGGGGCGTTCCTCCACTGGTCCGACTCCGAGACGGTCCACTGGACGATGGGGCCGGAGTACTTCACCCGCTCGGTCGCCGAGAGCTTCGCCTACGTCTCCGGGGACTCCGGGACCGACCTGCCGCCCCCCGCCACCTCGGGCGTGGATCTGGGCTTCACCGTTCCGGCCGACGTCCCCACCGGGGTGGTGGCCTTCGTGGGAGGGCGGATCATTACCGCCGCCGACGACCCCTCGGCCGGCGGGGCCGTGGGCGGGGTCATCGAAGACGGCACGGTGGTCGTCGAGGGCAACCGCATCGTGGCCGTGGGCCCGCGCTCCGAGGTCGAGGTGCCCGCCGGAGCGCACCGTGTCGACGTCAGCGGCAGGACGCTGATGCCCGGGATCATCGACGCCCACGCCCACATCGGGTCGGCGGGCGGGGGAATGACCGCCGAGGTCGACTGGCCCTTCTACGTGAACCTCGCGTTCGGGGTGACCACCATTCACGACCCCTCGAACAACAACCAGATGATCTTCACCGACGGCGAGATGGTGCAGGCCGGCTACAAGACCGGCCCGCGGATCTTCTCGACGGGCTCGATCCTCTACGGAGCGGTGACGCCCTCCCGCTCGCTCGTGACCAGCCCCGCCGACGCCCTCATGCATGTGCGGCGGCAGAAGGCCGACGGTGCGCCCAGCGTGAAGTCCTACAACCAGCGTCGGCGCGACGCCCGGCAGTGGATCCTCGAGGCGGCGCTGGCCGAGGGGATCAACGTCGTCCCCGAAGGGGGGTCGACCTTCTATCAGAACGTCGCCCAGATCATCGACGGCCACACGACCATCGAGCACAACCTTCCGCCGGCCACCCTCTACGACGACGTGCTCCAGCTGTGGCAGGCGACCGAGGTGGGCTACACCCCCACCCTGGTGGTGAGTTACGGCGGGGTGTCGGGCGAGTACTTCTGGTACGAGCGCACCAACGTCTGGGAAAACGAGCGGCTCCTCGCCTTCACGCCGCGGGAAGGGGTCGACGCGCGCTCCCGCCGCCGCCTGAAGATGGCCGGCGACGAGGACTATCATCACATCGCCGTGGCGCGCCACGTCAACGAGCTGAACCAGCGGGGCGTGCGGACCAATATCGGGGCGCACGGGCAGCTCCAGGGCCTCGCCGCCCACTGGGAGATGTGGATGTTCGCCCAGGGGGGAATGAGCCCGATGGAGGTGATCCGCTCGGCCACCATCCACCCCGCCGTGTCGCTCGGGATGGACGCCGACCTCGGTTCGCTCGAGGAGGGGAAGCTCGCCGACCTCCTGGTCCTCTCGGAGAACCCCCTCGACGACATCCGCAACACGGAGTCGATCGACCTCGTGATGATCAACGGCCGTCTTCACGACGCCCGCACGATGAATCAGGTGGGCAACCACCCCGAAGAGCGTCCGTCCTTCGCGCACGAGCGGCTGCCGACCGGTCCCGCCGGAGCCCGGTGAGCGGTGCCGGGCCCTCCCCCCACTCCGGGGAGGGCCCGCGCGCGACCGACCCGACACCCCACTTGCCCTCGGGGCGGGCGGGGGCGTACTCTGCCCCGTCCCCCCCCTGAGCGGAGTCGATCGCCCTGCACGGACGCCTGCCTTTCGTCATCGTGATCCTGATCGGGGTCCTCCTGGGACTCGGCGGCTTCACCTTCGTCTATGCCCGTGGCTATTCCTACCTCTCGGACGATCCGAACGTCTGCGGGAACTGCCACATCATGGACGAGCACCTCGACGCGTGGGTGAAGTCGAGTCACGCGGCCGTCGCCACCTGCAACGACTGCCATACCCCGCACTCCTTCCCCGGCAAGTATCTGGTGAAGGCGAAGAACGGCTTCTGGCATTCGGTCTACTTCACGACCGGGCGTTTTCCCGACCCCCTGCGCATCACCGAGCCGAATCACGAGGTGACCGAGGGGGCGTGTCGCACCTGCCATACGGCGGTGACCGACGCCATCGACCCGCAGGCGTTCGGGGGGCACGGGCGACTCGCCGACGAGGGAGAGCCGCTCACCTGCACCGGCTGTCACCGCTACGTCGGTCACCTCGTTCGCTGACCGCGATGCTTGTCGACGACCCCTTCCGAAGAGGACTCTCCCCATGACCGAGTCGCACGACCGCCCCGCCCCTCGCCGCTTCGGTGTGCGTGGCCTGGTGATCGCCGGATCGGTGGCGGCGATCGGCACCCTCCTGGTGGCCGCCCTCCTGACCAACATCGTCGAGCGGCAGGCAGAGGCACGCAATCCCTTCTACCGGGTGGTCGAACTGCACGACAGCCTCACCGATCCCGAGGTCTGGGGGCAGAACTTTCCCCTTCAGTACGACGACTACATGCGCACGGTCGACCAGGAGCGGACCCGCTACGGAGGGAGCGAGGCCATGGTGCGCGAACCCACGGCCCGGGATCCGCGCACGGTGGTGTCACAGTCGCGGCTCGACGAAGACACCCGTCTTCGCGAGTTCTGGGCGGGGTACGCCTTTGCCGAGGATTTTCGCGAGGAGCGGGGCCACGCCTACATGCTCTCCGATCAGATCTTCACCCGTCGCCAGGACGTCGCGCAGCAACCCGGCACCTGCCTGCACTGTCACGCCTCGGTCTACGTGCCGTACAAGCGGATCGGCGATGGCGATCTCATCGCCGGCTGGGAAGCCGCGAACCGGATGCCGTACGATTCGGCGCTGGGCTTCGCCGAACACCCCGTGGCGTGCATCGACTGTCACGACTCGCAGACGATGGCGCTGCGGATCACGCGTCCGGGCTTCCTGAACGGGATCCGCACCCTGAAGGCGCTCGAGGGGATCGACGACTATGACGTGAACCGCGACGCTTCCCGGCAGGAGATGCGCACGTTCGTTTGTGGACAGTGCCATGTGGAGTACTACTTCGAGGGTCCCGAGAAGAGACTCGTCTACCCGTGGGCTCGCGGACTGCTCGCCGACAGCATCCTCGCCTACTACCAGGCGAACGGGCACGTCGACTGGACCCACGCCACCAGCGGGGCCCCGGCCCTCAAGGCACAGCACCCCGAGTTCGAACTCTACAACCAGGGCATCCACGCACAGAGCGGCGTGGCGTGCGCCGACTGTCACATGCCCTTCCGCCGCGTCGGGGCGATGAAGATCAGCGATCACTGGGTGCGCAGTCCGATGCTCAACGTCGCGAACGCGTGCCAGACGTGTCACACCTGGCCCGAAGAGGAACTGGTCGACCGCGTCCACCGCATCCAGGACCGCACCTACGAGATGCGGGGAGTGGCGATCGACGCGGTGCTCGAGCTCACCGACGACATCGCCCGGGCGGCCGAGGCCGGCCTTCCGGAGACGGTTCTCGACGAGGCGCGTGACTTCAAGCGGCAGGCGCAGTTCCTGACCGACTTCATCGAGGCCGAGAACTCGATGGGCTTCCACGCGCCGCAGGAGGCGATGCGGGTCCTCGCGCGGGCGATCGAGTTCGTCCGTCAGGGGCAGAAGGCGCTGCGGGTCGAGCCGACCCCTTGAACCCCTCCGGGAAGGAGCCTGCCGCGGCGCCCGCGGGCTCCGGGGGGCGCGGGCCGCCGGACGAGGGGTGGCACGCCCTTCCGGTCGACGCGGTGCGCGCCCGACTCGGCACGCCGGCCGAAGGGCTGAGCGAGGCCGAGGCGGCCGAACGGCTGCGGACGGACGGCCCGAACCGCCTCGAGACCCGCCCGCCCGTCTCTGCCTGGGCGATTCTCGTCGCGCAGTTCCGAAGCGTCGTCGTCCTCCTTCTCGTGGCGGCCGCCCTCGCGGCCCTCCTCATGGGCGACCGCATCGAGGCGGTGGCGATCCTGAGCGTCCTCGTCGTCAATACCGCCATCGGCTTTCCGGTCGAGCTGCGCGCCCGGCGGGCGATGGAGGCGCTCCTCCGCCACCAGGTGCCCGAGGCCACCGTCATCCGCGACGGGGAGCGGCGCCGGATCTCTGCTGCCGAGGTGGTCGTCGGCGACCTCATCGTGGTGGACGAGGGCGAGGCCGTCCCCGCCGACGCCCGCATCGTCGAGGGGGCGGGGGTGCGGACGACGGAGGCGGCCCTCACGGGAGAGTCCGTTCCCGTCGAGAAGTCGGACCAGTGGACAGGAGACCCGCAGACGCCCCTCGCCGACCGCGCGGGGATGCTGTACACAGGGACGGCGGTGGCGGTGGGAACGGCCCGGGCGCTGGTGGTCGCCACCGGGATGGAGAGCGAACTCGGAAGGGTGGGGCGCCTGATCGAGAGCGTCGACGACGACGAGACGCCCCTCGAGCGTCGCCTGGACGCCCTCGGGGTGCGTCTGATCCGCTGGACGCTGGCCATCGCCGCCGGCCTCGTGGTGGTCGGCCTGGCCCGCGGCTTCGACTTCCTGCTGATGGTCGAGACGGGGATCGCCCTCGCCATTGCCGCAGTCCCCGAGGGACTTCCGGTGGTCGCGACCGTCGCCCTGGCGATCGGGCTGCGACGGATGGCCCGCCGCAACGCCTCGGTGCGCCGCCCGGCGTCGGTCGAGGCACTGGGCAGCACGACCGTGATCTGCACCGACAAGACCGGCACGCTGACGGCCGGCGAGATGACCGTCACCGTCGTCGTGGCGGCCGGCGCCGAATGGCGGGTGAGCGGGAGCGGCTACCACTCCGACGGGCAGATCCGGAAGGAGGGGGAGGGGGAGGCGGAGGCAGACGAGGCCTCCCTCCACCCGCTCGAGCCCCTCCTCCACGCGGCCGCCTTCACCGCCCGCGCCCACCTGGACGACGAGGGTGGGGTGTCGGGCGACCCCACCGACGCCGCGCTCCTCGTCCTCGCGCGCAAGGGTGGGGTCGCGCGGGAGCGGCTCCTGGAGCGTCAACCGCCGCTGGCCGAAGTCCCCTTCCGCAGCGAGAGCCGCCTGAGCGCGTCGGTCCACGCGGCGGCCCCGCACGCGGCGGCCCCGCACGACGATGGCGCCGCGGCGACCCCCGCGGGCGCGGTGGCCTGGATCAAGGGGGCGCCCGGCGTCGTCCTCGACCGCTGCGACCGCGTTCTCGGGGCGGGAGGGCAGGAGGAGCCCCTCGACGACGCGCGCCGGGCAGCGCTCCGCGCCCGCAACGACGAACTCGCCGCCGAAGGGCTGCGGATGATCGCCCTGGCCCGCGCGGACGGCGTCGATCCGGGCGGGGTGACGGACGCCGACGACCTCCCGCCGGGCGGCACGTTCCTCGGGCTGGTCGGGATCCTCGATCCTCCGGCCGAGGGGGTCGCCGACACCGTCGCCGTCCTGCAGCAGGCCGGTATCCGCGTCGTCATGATCACCGGCGACCAGGCGCCCACGGCCGCCGCGATCGCCCGCCAGCTCGGCATCGAGACGGGCGAGCCGCTGACCGGCCGTGACCTCGCCGCCCTGGACGACGCGGCCCTCTCGGAGGCGGTCGCGCGGACCGCGATCTTCGCCCGCACCAGTCCCGCCGACAAACTCCGCCTCGTCGAGGCGTTCCGCGACGCCGGCGAGATCGTGGCCGTCCTGGGCGATGGCGTGAACGACGCGGCTGCCCTCAAGCGATCCGACGTGGGCGTGGCGATGGGGGTCCGGGGCACCGACCTGGCCAGGGAGGTGGCCGACGTCGTGCTGGGCGACGACCGCTTCCCCACCATCGGGGCCGCCGTCGAGGAAGGACGGGTGATCTTCGACAACATCCGCAAGTTCGTCTTCTACCTCTTCAGCTGTAACGTCGCCGAGGTGCTGGTGGTCACGGGGGCGAGTCTCGCGGGACTCCCGCTCCCCCTCCTCCCCCTCCAGATCCTCTGGCTCAACCTCGTGACCGACACCTTCCCGGCCCTCTCCCTCGCGGTCGAGCCCGGCGAGCCGGACATCATGAAGCGAGCCCCGCGCCCCGCCGACGCCGAGATCCTCTCGCCCCCCTTCGTCCGTTCGCTCCTCTTCTACGCCGCCCTCATCACGGCGGTCACCATGGCGGCCTTCCTCTGGGGACTCCGGACGGGTCCCGAGGCGCGCGCCGTCACCCTCGCCTTCTTCACCCTCGCCATGGCGCAGCTCTTCCATCTGGGAACCGCGCGGGCCCGGGGCGGGGTGCTGCGGCCCGCGCAGGCCTTCGCGAACCGGTGGGCGCTCCTGGCCATGGCGGTGGTTGTCCCGCTCCAGTTCCTCGCCGTCTACTGGCCCCCCCTCGCCTCGATCCTGCGAACGGTGCCGCTGGACGGCCGCGACCTCGTCGTGGCCGGGGCCCTCGCCCTCCTGCCGGCGCTCGTCGGACAACTCGTGCGGTTGCGTGGCGGGGCAGAGACAGCCAGGGTTGACCCGACCCCCTGATCGGAGGTGAGCATGACCGACCACGCCGAGCCCGACCACTCCTCCCGGAGTCACCCCCCCTTCGTCGAGGAATACGCGCTGCGCCGCCCCACGGTCCTCGGGAGCGCGATGGGGAGTGGCGCCCTGGGGGGCTTCACCGGCTTCATGGGGTGGATCACCGTCGGGCGGGGGGATCCGCTCGGGTGGATCTTCGTGGCACTGACCGTGATTCTCCTCGGTGTCACCCTGGGGTGGTTCCGCCGCCTCTGGACCGCCGACCCGGCGCTGGTGCTCACCGACCAGGGCGTTCTCGACGCCTCCGCCCTGGGCCGCCCCGTCTTCATTTCGTGGGACGACGTCCGGGCGGTTCGCGAAGACGGACAGGCGACCGTCCTCGTCCTGGCCGATGACCACGAGGTGGACCTTCCCTTCCACAAGCGCGTCGTCGGGCGACTCCTCCGCCGGTCGCGCGACGAATACCTCCTCCCGACCGTCGGGATGGAGGCGTCGGCCACGGAGATCACCGAACGGATCCGCGCGCACCACGACGGACTCCTGCTCGGCATGGTCCGGACGGCGGCGAAAGAGGTCGGACCCGCGTCGGATGCGCCGGCCGGCCCCGGGGGCAGCGAGTCCCCCGATACCGAGTAACCACCGACGAATCGGGGCGATCCCTCCGGGGCGTCTCGCCTCCGTCGCGGGCGATCGGCGGCCGCCCCATACCTTCGCGGCCCCGGTGTGTCTAACGTTCGGGTCCCCTTGGGGGTCTACTCATACGTTCCCCCCCTGCGGACCCTTGTGTCCCACCGCCACGGTGGCCCGTTCGATGTTCCCGAGATTGCACGGGCGCCCCTCCGGGCGTCTCCCCATACATCTGTGTCTGCTGGCCGCGATCACCGCGCCGCTCGACCTCCCGGCCCAGCCCGTGGAGCCCGGCCTTCCCGTAGTGACCCTCCGCGAGGCGATCGACCTCGCGCTCGTCCATGCACCGGCCGCGGTCGCGGCGTCGGTGGGGACCGACAACGCCTCGGCCGCCGTCCGCGAGAGTCTGGGCAGCTTCCTGCCCAACGTGAACGTGGGCACGACCTACGCGAATTCGAGCAACGAGCGCTTCGACGCCAACACCGGTCGTCTCGTCTCGCAGAGCTACTCCGCCCAGACGACCCTCAACTACGAGGTCTTCACCTTCGGGCGCCGGCTGGCCAACCGCACCGCCGCCCAGGCGCGGCTCGACGCGGCGATGGCCAACGAGGTCGATCAGGACTACGCGGTGGCCCTCGCCACGACGCGTATCTTCTACGGCGTCGCGGCGGCGGCAGAGCTCGTGCGGGTGGCCGAGCAGCGCCTCGAGCGCGCCCGCGCCCAGCTCGATTTCGCCGAAGTGCGGCTCGAGCTGGGGACCGTGACCCGTTCCGACATCCTCCGTGCCGAACTCGAGGTGTCCAACGCGGAACTCGCCGTGCTCGACGCCGAGGTCGAACTTCGCACCGGTGCCCTCCGGCTCGGGCGGCAGATCGGGGTGAGTGGAGCGGTGATGACGGAGGCGAGCGCGCTCCCCGAACTGCCGCCGACCCTCCCCGAACTCGACGAGCTGATCGGCCTCGCCGAGCGGACCGCTCCCCCGGTTCTCTCCGCCCAGGCCGCCGTCCGCGACCGCGCGGCGCAGAAGCGCAGCGCATGGACCCAGTACACGCCGACACTTCGTCTGAGTGGAGGGTATGACTGGTTCGGCTTCGACTTCCCCCCGCGGGAGCAGAGCTGGAACATGCGTCTTTCCCTCTCACTCCCGATTTTCGACGGCTTCTCGCGCGAAGCCACGCTCTGGCGGAACCAGTCGCAGGAGCTGCTCGCCGAGGCGCAGTATCGCGACGCCGTGATCGGGGTGCGGGTCGACGTCGAGGACGCCTATCTGCGGATCTCGGCCGCGCAGCAGCGGGTCGGGATCGCGGAGCGGGGCCTGGAACTCGCCCGGGAAGACCTCCGGGTACAGGAGGAGCGCTACCAGCTCGGGGTCACGACGATCGTCGACCTGCAGACG
>CAYORZ010000035.1:0-11284 GCA_964406485.1 uncultured Gemmatimonadaceae bacterium
TCTGGTTCTCGCCCGAGATGGACTTCATTCGCGCGGCCTTCCAGCAGTCCGAACGGCTCATCGACGGGGCGGTGCGGGTGAAGCTCTTCAAGGGCAACGTGATCCCGCTGGGACGCACCTCGGAGTCGTCGCTCTACGACCAGGACCTTTCGTCGATGGACGTGGCCGGCGGGTACGATCAGCAGGACGCGCGCGGCTTCATCCGGATCAATGCGCTGCGGCTGCGCGCGCACAAGCTGATCCTGCGCCGGACGGGCGACGAGGGGGGACCGGTCACCGGCGCCTGACCCCGCGGCTCACTTCCGCGCCGCCCAGAGGCGGGCGTCGTCGGCGCGTCCCATCGCCGTGTACAACTCCGCGAGGAAGGCGGCGAGATCGCGGGTGCGGGGGTCGTCGGCGCCCCACGACTGCCGGTAGCGCTGCCACGCCGTCAGGGCGTCGCGCTCGGCGGTATCGTGATCGCCGGCCGCGTGCGCGATGCGGGCGCGGTTGGCGTGGAGGTTGGCGGTGAAGGAGTGCCCGGGCGGGAGCGTCTCGTCGGCAATCGCCAGGGCCCGGTCGATCTGCGCCCGCGCCTCGACGAACTCGCCCCGGTCGCGGAGGACCACGGCCAGGGTGAGGATCGCGCGGGCGAGAAAGGGGTTGTCGCCTCCCCCCGCCCGCGTCGCCATGCGCACCGCCTCCCGCGCGGTGTCTTCGGCCTCGGGCAGGGCGGCGAGGTCGATGAGCACCTGGGCGAGAGAGGTCAGGTCGTACGCCAGGTCGGTGTGGTCCTCGCCGCGGGCCCGTCCGAGGGCGACCGCTCGCCGGATCGGGGCGAGGGCGCGTTCCGGCTCCCCCCGGTAGCGGTAGAGGGCGCTCAACTCGGCGAGGGTGGGCGCGAGTTGGGGGTGGTCGGCCCCGAGCCGCTCCTCGACGCGGGCCAGCGCCTCGAGAAGGAGCGGCTCGGCTTCGTCGAGCGCGCGCCGCCCGATCAGGATCGAGCCGAGGGTCTGGAGGCTGGCCGAGAGGTGGCCCCGCCCCCGGTCGTCGAGTTCCCGCTGGATCGCGACCACCTCGCGCAGTCGGCGCTCCGCGTTTTCCGGATCGTCGGTGGCGAGGTCGATCTGTCCCAGCTGGTTGAGGACTGCGGCGCGGTGCTCCCGCTGGTCGCCCGGGAGTCCCTCGTGGAGGGCGAGCGCCTCTTCGTAGACGGCGCGGGCCTCGGCGAAGCGGGCCATCCGCAGCAGGGCTCGCCCCCGGCTCGAGAGGGTGGCCGCGTACTCCTCGGGACGCTCGTCGAAGCCGGGGAGGGCGGCGCGCAGGAGGGAGTCGGCGGCCTCGAAGTCGCCCCGCTCCCAGAGGTTGTCGGCGAGGGAGGCGCGGGCAGCCGACGTCTCGGGGGCCCCCTCGCCGTGCAGCCCGCGGAGGGTCGCCTCGGCCGCCGTGAGCAGGGGCGTGCCGCGGTCGAAGAGGCCGAGGTTGGTGAAGGCGACCCCCAGGGTGTGCTGCAGGTCGGCCCGCACTTCGGCGTCGTCGAGCTCGGAGACCGCCTCGGCGCCCCGGTCGAGGAGTTCACGGGCGGTCACTTCGGCGCCCACCGCCGGGGCGCGTCCGTCGATCGTGAAGAGGCCGCCGAGAAAGTCCGCGAGCCGCTCCGCCTTGGTGGCCTCGATCCGGGCCCGGTCGCGCTCGTCGGAGAGGCGGATCGTGTGGTAGATGCCGAACCCCACGAGGAGCGAGGCGCCGGTGACCGCAGCTGCCACCGGCCCCCGATGGCGCGCGAGGAAACGGCGGGTACGGTAGCCCCACGCGTCGCCGCGGGCCGCGACGGGAAGGCCGACCAGGTGGTTCGCGAGGTCGCGCGAGAGGGCCTCCACCGAACCGTAGCGCCGTTCGGGGTCGGTGGCGAGCGCGTGGAGCACGACGGCGTCGAGGTCGCCTGCCAGCGCCCGTCGGAGCCGTTCGGGGGTGGTGCGCCGGGCCTCGGCCACCGCCTCTGCCGAGGCGACGTCGCCTGCCTCGTCGCGCGCCGGCGCCTGCCCGCCCGCCGTGCTCGGCCGCTCCGGAGGATCGCGGCGAAGGGGGTGCCCGGGCCGCGGCATCTCGTGTTCCTCGACGGGGTGTGCCGCGCGTCCCGTGAGGAGTCCGTAGAGAACCGCGCCCAGGGCGTAGACGTCGGCCGCGGTGGTGACCGGCTCCCCGCGCAGCTGCTCCGGGCTGGCATACCCCGGTGTGAGCGCCCGGGCCCCCCCGGTGACCGACTGGCCGTCGTCCATCAGCCGCGCGATCCCGAAGTCCAGCAGCTTCGGGACGCCTTCGTCGGTCACCAGGATGTTGCCCGGCTTGAGGTCGCGGTGGACGACCAGGTTCCGGTGGGCGTGGGCGACAGCGTCGCAGACGGAGCGGAAGAGGTGGATCCGGTCGGCGAGCGTGAGGCGGCGCCGGTCGCAGTAGCGGTCGATCGCTTCTCCCTCGACGAGCTCCATCACCACGTACGGGAGCCCGTCGTCGGTGGTGCCGCCGTCGAGGAGGCGGGCGATGTTGGGGTGATCGAGGTTGGCCAGGATCTGCCGCTCCTCGCGGAAGTGGCGGATCTGGTCGGCGCTGACGACCCCGCCCCGGATCAGCTTGATCGCCACCCGCGCCTCGTACGCGCCGTCATCCCGTTCGGCGACGTAGACCGTTCCCATCCCGCCGCGGCCGATCTCGCGGATCACCCGGTACGGGCCGATGCGCGTCCCGGCGCGATCCACCTCCTGCTCGTCGAGGACAGCGGCGGCGGCCTCGCGGATCGCGTCGTCGAGGTGCTCGCTCCCCCCCGATGCGTCCCAGCGGAGCAGCCGCTCGACCTCGGCAGCAACCTCGGGGTCGTCAGCGGCGAGGTTCGACAGGTAGCGCGAGCGCGCCGTCCCCTCCAGCGCGGCGGCGGCGGCGAAGTGGGCGTCCAGCCGGGCCCACCACGCGCTCCGCCCGCCCCCCTCGGGAGTCACCGCGGCGGCCCTGCGTCCGGATCGTCGCTCAGGCGCGCCAGGAGCCAGGCGGTGGCCATGCGGAGGTCGCGGTGGACGGTCGCGATCGAGACACCGGTCACCTCGGCGATCTCTTCCAGGTTCATGCCGCCGAAGTAGCGCAGCTCGATCGCCCGCCCCTTGCGGGGGTCTTCGGCGGCCAGCGCCTCGAGTGCCTCGTCGAGGGCCAGGATGTCGAGGTCGACGGGGGGGGTGACCGCGTCGGCGGCCTGGAGCGTGACACGGGCACGGTCGCCCCCCCGCTTCTGCCGGCTGCGGGCCCGGGCGTGGTCGACGAGGAGCCTGCGCATCATCCGTGAGGCCGCCGCGAAGAAGTGCGCGCGGTCCTGCCAGTTGATGTCGGCGTCGACGAGACGCACCCACGCCTCGTGCACCAGGGCGGTGGGTTCGAGGGTATGCCCCTCCGCCTCGCCCGCCATGTGACGGCGGGCCAGTCCGCGCAGTTCCTCGTAGACGAGGGGGAGGAGGTCGTCGAGGGCGGTGTCGTTCCCTCCCCGCCAATCGAGGAGCAGCCGGGTGACCTGGGTGGAATCGGACACGGAGGGTCTCATGCGACGGAGGGTCTCATGCGGTGGAGTCGGGTACCGAGAAGAAAGATGGGTGTATCCACCCCATCAACCGCAAGCGTTCTGGCGCGGATCGCTGCCTTCACCACAGATTTCGGCCCCCCGCGTCGCCCGATGCCTCCCCTCCGCCTCCCGATTCGACACCGACCGCCATGGATCGCACACCCCTGTCGCCCCTTGTCTGACGGCCGCCCGGCGGTGAGGCAGGGTCCGGGGTCCCGCCCGTGTCGCCGTCGCCGGCGGCGCGGGATCGGGGTCGTCGCCGCCCTGGTCCTCCTGGGGGCCGTGGCCGGCTGCCAGGAGCGTTCCGAGGCACCGCCGCTCGAGGCCCCCGTCCCCCTCACCGAAGTCCCCCCTCCACTCCCCCCGGAGGAGTGGGTCTCGCTGATCCACACCCTCTCCGAGCCGGAAGGGTATTTCGACACCGACAACCTCGTCTCCAACGAATCGTCGTTTCTCAACGTGCTCGGGCCCATGCGGCGGCTGCACGTCTACGGCGGGGCGTACGTCGGGGTCGGGCCGGACCAGAACTTCTCGTACATGGCGCAGCAGCGTCCGGCCCTCGCCTTCATTCTCGACATCCGGCGCGACAACCTCCTGCAGCACGTCCTCTTCAAGGCGCTCTTCCACGAAGCCGAGACCCGGGTCGAGTACCTTTCCCTCCTTCTCGGAGTGGCGACCCCCTCCGACACCGGGTGGGAGGAGGCGGGCATCGACGAGATCCTGGCGTGGGTCGACACCGCCCCCGGGGGGGAAGGCTCACCCGAGGCAAACGCCGCCCGCGAACGGCTCATCGCCCGCACCCGCACCTTCGGACTCGACCTCGACGACGCCGACGAGGGCACGCTGCGCCGCTTCCACCAGGAGTTCGTGCGCCGGGGACTCGGGCTCCGCTTCACCACCCTCGGGCAGCCTCCGCGTCCCTTCTACCCGACCTTCGGCGAGCTCCTCGCGGCGCGCGACCTCTCCGACGAGGCCGGATCGTACCTCGCCCGCCGTGACGACTTCGTCTACCTGAAGGGGTTGCAGGAGGCGAACCGGGTGATCCCGGTGGTTGGCGACCTCGCCGGCGACAAGGCCCTGCGCGCGATTGGCGGCGTGGTGCGCGAGCGCGGACTGGTGATCCGGGCCTTCTACACGTCCAACGTGGAATTCCATCTCGCGGGCGACGACACCTTCGGGGACTTTGCCGAGACGGTGGCGGAACTCCCGATGGACGAATTCTCGGTGATCATCCGCAGCGTCTTTCCCCAGGGACTCGTGCGCCGCCACCCCCAGGCACAGCCCGGCGACTACTCGACCCAGGTGCTCGTGCGGATGGTCGACCTGCGCGACGCCGTCCGGGCCGGGGGGTACGGGGGGTACTGGGACGTCGTCACCCGCGACGCGGTCGACCCCGGAAATTGAACCCATCAGTTCACTTTTCCCGTAGTACGGTAAACGTGTGACGGTCACCCCCACCCCGGAGCATCCCATGTCGGACCCCTACTCGACCCGCCCTCCCTCCGATGACCACGACGACGCCGGCGCCGGGAGCCACGAGAAGACCCGCAGCGAGACGCACCGGGTGAGCGGAGACCGGCTCCTCGAGACGGTCAAGCGGATCGTGCGCGAGGGCAATGTGCGTCGGATCGTCATCCGCAATGAAGACGACCAGGTGATCCTCTCCTTCCCGCTCGGTGCAGGCGTGGTCGGGGCCGCCCTCCTCCCCATGTGGGCGGCGGTCGGGGCGGTCGCCGCCCTGGTGGGCAACTGTTCGATCGAGGTGGAACGGAAGGCCGGGGCGTAGGCGGCGGTCGCGCCCCCTTTCGCGCCCCCTTTGCGCGGCGCTGCCTCCGGGTGCAGGTTGGCGTGCCACCGGGGGCACCTCCGCCCTCGGCGCCTCAACCCGGATGGAGCAATCCATGATCGAGGAGTTCAAGAAATTCGCGGTGAAGGGGAACGTCGTCGACATGGCGGTGGGGATCATCGTCGGCGGCGCCTTCGGGACCATCGCCAAGTCGCTGGTCGACGACTTGATCATGCCACCCATCGGACTTCTTCTCGGTGGAGTGGACTTCACCGACCTCTTCGTGGTCCTGCGGCAGGGGACGGAGGCAGCCGGACCCTACGCCACCCTCGCCGACGCGCAGGCCGCCGGGGCGGTGACGATCAACTGGGGACTTTTCGTCAACAACGTCGTCGCCTTCCTGATCGTGGCGTGGGCGGTCTTCCTCCTGGTCAAGGGCATGAACCGTCTGCAGGCGAAGGAGGAAGAGGCTCCTCCGGCACCGACCACGAAGGCGTGCCCCTTCTGCGCCACCGACATTCCGATCCCGGCCACCCGCTGCCCCCACTGCACCTCGGAACTGGCCACGGCCTGACCGACGCCCGCTCCGAAGACCCCGGCCGGCCGCGCGTCGGCCGGGGTCCGGGCGCGAGGAGCCCCACCCTGCCGCCGCGCGCCCCTCGTCACGAGGGGGGGAGTGTCATCTCGGCCCGGGCCACCTCGACGCACGTCCCTCCCACCCGGATGCGGGCCGGGAGTCCGCTGCGGACCACGACGTCGAGTTCCAGGAGGGAAGGGCGCCCCATCTCGATGCCCTGCTCCACCCGCCACCCCCG
Source organism: uncultured Gemmatimonadaceae bacterium (assembly GCA_964406485.1). GTDB lineage: Bacteria > Gemmatimonadota > Gemmatimonadetes > Longimicrobiales > Gaopeijiaceae > Gaopeijia. The sequence goes on from CAYORZ010000035.1 coordinate 6,182, forward strand.
TTCCCCGTCGTCCACCCCGAGGCGGCGCCCGAGCGCTCCGCCCAGCGCCGCGCAGGCGCTCCCGGTGGCGGGGTCTTCGGGGACTCCGATCTCGGGAGCGAACATGCGGGTGCGGAGGTCGGCGTCGGGACCGGGGGCGGGCGCCACCAGGTAGACCATCGTCGCGACGGGCGAGGGGCCGAGCACGCGCTGCCGCACGCCCTCGTCGAGGCGGGCCCGGCCCAGCGCCTCGGCGCTCCGGACCGGAACGACGAGGAACGGAAGGCCCGCCGAGGCGAAGAGCGGGCGGTCGAGGGGGCCGGCCCCACCGATCTCGCCCGGGTCGAGGCCGACCATCGCCGCGGCGTCTGCCGGCCCGGCGGCGAAAGGCCATTCGCGGTGGGGAGCGGCCGTCGTCAGGCGGGCCCGACCGGGGTGCCCCCCGGCGGTCACCTCGACTTCGACCGCGACCGGCCCGACGTCTTCCTCGAGCACCACCCGTACCCCGCCCACCTCCGCCTGGGGAGTCGTCACCGCCCCGGTCGCCACCAGGAGCCACGCCGTGCCCACGGTGGGATGGCCGGCGAAGGGCACTTCGCCCCCCGGGGTGAAGATCCGGACCCGCCGCGTGCCGTGCGGGGTCCGCGGAGGGTAGACGAAGACCGTCTCGGAAAGGTTGAGTTCGCGAGCGATGGCGCCCAGGTGGCGCTCGGGAATGCCGGTGGCGTCGGGGAAGACGGCCAGGGGATTGCCGCCGAAGACCCGGTCGGTGAAGACGTCGAGGGTGTGGTAGCGCACAGCGGTGCAGGGGGCGTATGGTGCAGGGGAAGTGAGCGGTGCAATCTGCGTTCGTCCGCCCCGTGGTGGGAACCTCGGGCATCCCTCGCGAATATGCGCAGTACGCATCCCCCTCCCGCGGAGCCTCCGATGCACTTCCTCAAGCGCAAGCCCTGGGACTTCATTCGTCCCTCGGAGATCACCTCCGAGAGCCACTACCTGAACCGGCGGCAGTTCATGGGCGCGTCACTCGCCTTCGCCGCCGGGGCGGTCATGCGCCCCGACTCGGTCTCGGGGACGGCGGTGCGCCTGGGGAGCCAGGACCCCGAGGTGGGGGCGGTCACCTACGGCGAGGAGTTGCGCGACGAACTCAACACGTACGACCAGGTCACGACCTACAACAACTTCTACGAATTCGGCACCGGGAAGGAGGACCCCTTCCGGAACTCCGGCCTCTTCCAGCCGGAGCCGTGGACGGTCGAGGTGACGGGCGAAGTCCACCGCCCGGGCACGTGGTCGGTGGAAGAGCTGGTGGCGCCCTCGCGCATCGAGGACCGCATCTACCGGCTGCGGTGCGTCGAGGCGTGGTCGATGGTGATTCCCTGGCGGGGCGTGGCGTTGCGCGACGTCATCTCGCGGCTGGAGCCCACGGCCAACGCGAAGTACGTCGCCTTCGAGACCGCGGTCCGCCCCGACGAGATGCCGGGGGTGCGCCGCCCGGTGCTCGACTGGCCGTACCGCGAGGGACTGCGCATCGACGAGGCGACCAACGAACTCGCCTTCCTGGCGACGGGACTCTACGGCCGCGACCACCTTCCCAACCAGAACGGGGCCCCGCTGCGGCTCGTCGTCCCCTGGAAGTACGGCTTCAAGAGCATCAAGTCGATCGTGCGCATCTCGTTCGTCGAGGAGCAGCCCTACACGACGTGGAAGGCCTCGGCCCCGCACGAGTACGGCTTCTTCGCCAACGTGAACCCGAATGTCGACCACCCGCGATGGAGCCAGGCGCGGGAACGGCTTCTGCCCTTCGGACGGCGCGATACCGAGATGTACAACGGGTACGCCGCGATGGTGGCCCACATGTATCGAGATCTGGACCTGAGGCGGTGGTACTGAGCCCGTCCGGCCGCCCCTGCTCCGAAGGCGCTCCTCCCGGCGCTGCCCGGCGTTGACGCCGCGACATCGGCTCGTCGCCGCGAAGGCGCTCGTCTGGGTGGGGTGCCTGATCCCGCTGGCGTGGAGTGTCTGGCGCTTCGCCCGGGGCGAGGCGTCCGTCAATCCGGTCGAGGAGTGGCTCCACCGCTCGGGAAAGACCGCGGTGATCCTGCTCGTGCTCACCCTCGCCGTCACCCCCATCCGCCGGCTCACGGGGTGGAACGGCGTCCAGAAGTTTCGCCGACTCCTGGGCCTCTTCGCCTTCTTCCACGCCGTGCTCCACGTCGGCATCTACCTCGCGCTCGACCAGGGCTTCGCCTGGCGCTACATCGCCGAAGACCTCACGGAGCGTCCCTTCATCATCTCCGGGGCCGTCGCCTTCGTCCTCCTGATTCCCCTCGCCGTGACCTCGACGCGGGGGTGGATCCGCCGCCTCGGGCGGCGGTGGGTGCAGCTCCACCGGCTGGTCTACATCGCGACCGGGGCGGCCCTGCTGCACTACCTCTGGGGGCAGAAGGCCGACATCCGCGACCCCCTCATCGTGGCCGGGGTCGTGGCGGTCCTCCTGGGCATGCGGCTGCTCCGCCTCCGCCACCGGCGGGCGGTGCAGCGCGCCGGGGCCCGAGGCGATTGACCGCCGTCCCCCCCGGTTTCTGTTGCCCCGCGCCGCCGGGCGTGGGAAGTTTACGACGCTCTGCCCCCGCGCCTCTCCCCCTGCTGCGACGCACCTGCATGACGGCCCTCCGCACCGCCCTCATCCTCGCCCTCCCCCCGGCCCTCTTCGCCTGCGGAGGACCCCCCCCGCCGGCCCCCCCGGTGCCCCCCGCGGCAGAAGCCGTCGCCGCGGCTCCCCCCCGTGAAGGCGCGGACTTCGTCGTCTACACCGCCGCGGGCGAGCGGGCCTCCGTCGAGGCGATCGTGGCGGCGATGGCCGAGCATGAGGTGGTCTTCGTGGGAGAGGAGCACGACGATCCGGTCACCCACCGGGTGCAGGCGCTCCTCCTCGAGCGGGCCTTCGCGGCGTACGGCACCGACCGCCCCGTCGTGGTCTCGCTCGAGATGTTCGAGCGCGACGTGCAGTACATCGTCGACGAGTACCTCGACGGCCTCATCACCGAGGAGCACTTCCTGCGCAGCGTCCGCCCGTGGGGCAACTACGATCCCGACTACCGGCCGCTCGTCGAATTCGCCCGGGTTCACGAGCTCCCCGTGGTGGCCGCCAACGCCCCCCGCCGCTACGTGAACCGCGCGTCGCGGCTGGGGCGGGAGAGCCTCGACGTGTTGGGGAGCGAGGTGCGTCGGTTCCTCCCGCCGCTCCCCTACCCGGAGGCGTCGGCCGACTACCGCGCGGAGTGGGACGCCCTCATGGGCCCGGCCATGGCGCACATGACGGGCACCCCCCTCGACGGGCAGACGCTGTGGGATGCGAGCATGGGGCACGCGGTGGCGACGGCCCTCGAGGTCCGTCCCGGGGCCCTGGTCCTCCATATGGCGGGAGGATTCCATGTCGAGAACGGGACCGGCACCCCGGAGGCGCTCCAGCACTACCGCACCGGAACCCGCGCCCTCGTCGTGGCCGCCCGCCCCGCTGCCGACCCCGCCCGGTGGGAGGCCGACCGCTTCGAGGGTCTCGGTGACTTCGTCGTGATCACCCGCGCGCCGGGAGGGCGGTAGTTCCGGGCCCGGGAGGCGGCCGGTGGAGCGCATGAAGTGCTTGTCGTCGGCCGGGATCGCGTACCACGGGGCCCAGGGACGCGACGTCGCGGCCAGCGCCGACTCGTAGGCCTCCATGTAGGCGTCCCACTCCTGACGCTGGTCGATGTCGCCGAACGAGAACTTCCACTGCTTGTGGGGCTCGTCGAGGCGCGAGAGAAAGCGGTCGCGCTGTTCGTCGCGCGAGACGTGAAGAAAGAACTTCAGGATCACCGTTCCGGAGTCGGCCAGGTGGCGCTCCCACGCCTCGATCGACTCGAAGCGGCGGTTCCAGAAGGCCGGGCTCCCCGCATCGGAGACCGGGAGCCGCTGCCCCACCAGATGCTCCGGGTGCACGCGCACGATGAGCACCTCCTCGTAGTGGCTCCGGTTGAAGACCCCGATCCGCCCCCGCTCGGGGGTCCGCTGGGCGACCCGCCAGAGGAAGTCGTGGTCGAGTTCCTCGCGCGACGGCGTCTTGAACGAGAAAACCTGGCACCCTGCCGGGTTCACCCCCTTGAGGACCCGCCGGATCGTCCCGTCCTTCCCGGCCGCGTCCATCGCCTGGAAGACGAGGAGGACGGCGTGGCGGTTGTCGGCGTAGAGCAGCTCCTGGAGGTCGGCCAGCTCGCGCAGGCGGGCGCGGAGGCGCGCCTTGAGTTCCTTCTTGCCGGGGGCGGTGAGGGGGGGCGCGGTGGGGGCATCGGCGATGCGAAAGGAACCGTCGAAGGCGACGAGGTAGGGCGAGGGGACCGGCTGCATCAGGGAGGACTCCATCCGGGATGGGGAGGGCGGGGTGCACGCTTCCGACGATGGGGGAGCTTGGGGCGGGCCGCGCGGTCGCGCCACCCCGGCACCGCCGGGCGCCGTGCGGGTAGCCCGGTCCATGAATCGCCTGAAATTCCTTGCCTTCGTGCTCGGCCTCTCGATCGTCTCGGCCGTCACCCTCCGCCTGCTGCTTGATCCGCTCCTGCGCGAACGATCGCCCGAACCGGCGGTCGTGGTCGAGGTGGACTCGCTCGAGGTGGACCGGCGCCTGGTGGGGTGTGGGCACCTGCACTTCGTCTTCGACTCCCTCGGGTACCGGAGCGGGCAGTGGCCGGTCGAGGTGGACGACGAACTGGCAGCCCGGCGACTCGACGCCCTCGTGCGGGCCCACGAGGGGGAAGTGGTGGCCGTCTTCGACGATGCGCCGTCCCGTCGGGTGGGCGAATACCGGATCCGGACGGACACCGCCGATGTCACGCTGGGGCAGCCGCCGGGAGGGCTGCGCGCGCGCCTGGGTGCGGTGGGGGACTCCCTGGGCGGCGTCCTCGAGCGCGCCACCGCCGACGGGGGGTGGGCGGTGGTCGGGCGCCTCTTCCTCTCGACCCCCGTCCCTCCCCCTGCCGCCTGTTCGCTCCCCTGACGGCGGGGAGCGCGAAGCGGTTTCTACCGCCGGCCGAGGAGGGGGATGGCGACGTGGAGGCCGAGGGTGCGCTGTCCCAGGTCCGATACCGA
>CAYORZ010000036.1:0-8261 GCA_964406485.1 uncultured Gemmatimonadaceae bacterium
GGCCTCGCGCCCGATCACCGGAGCTGCGGCCAGCGCTTCCGCCACGACGACCTCGCCCCCTGGACCCTCGAGGCCGCCGCGTACGAGGCGCTCGAGCCGACGTGATCGTGTGGCCCCACGGGGACGCGGCTGGCCCGGCGCGCCTTCTCGGCCGCTCGGCTCGAACCCACGCCCCCGATCTTCTGCGAAGATCGCCGTGGGTTCGATGGGCAGGCGCGACGTCCTTCCCGGGTTTCCGGAGGCTCGTCGGTTCTTTCGACGGAGGGGGTGGGATTCGAACCCACGAGGGCTTGCGCCCGCCGGTTTTCAAGACCGGTGCATTGAACCGCTCTGCCACCCCTCCAGGGCGCGGCCCGCGGCCTCCGGCCGGACGCCCGCCACGGGCCGCACACTCCCGCGAAAGCTCGACGAGGCGCCCCTCGCCTGCAACCCCGCAGGAACGGCCCCGCCGGCCGGCTACTCCCCTGCCCCTTCCGGGAGCGGGTCCACGTCGCGCACCGCCGTGACTTCGCCATCGTCTCCGTGTTCGACCACAAGGCTGCCGGCCGAGCGGAAGTCCTCGAGCGTCGCGGCGGAGAGCTCGAACCACTCCATCGTCTCTTCAGGGGTCACGGGGGGGGAGGCGCTTCTCCGGCTCCGATCCCGGAAGCGCTGGAGGTTGTAGCGGGACCAGAGCAGCAGCGACCCCCCAAGGACCGCGATCACGATGAAGTAGACGATCGCGGTGAGCACGAGCGTGCTCCGATCCGGGATCACGATCTCGGTGATGAACGAGCGGACCCCGAAGTACCACGCCACCAGGGTGATCAGCGGTAGCCAGAGGTACCCCCAGACCATCCAGGCGAGCGCGGTGAGCGTCCCGTGGAGGGCGCGCTGGCCACGCCGCTGGAGTTCGGGGCGGTTGATGATGAGTTCGGTGCGGTCCCACGGTCCCGGGCCGCGCTCTGCCGGAGCCGCACTCGTCGTCTCTGCCGCGGCCTCCGCCTGCCGGGGCGCCTCGACCATCTCCGATCCGGACGAAGGGGTCATGGCGTTGCCCTCAGGCCGCGGTCGGGACTCACCCAGACGGCGCGCTGCTTGCGGCCCTTCACCAGCGCCCGCGGCACCGCCACGATCGTCGTGATCGTGTTGATGATCCAGAAGGCGATCGGGTACCAGACCATCCAGTAGTAGTACCGCCCGAGGCCGCCCTCGTACCGCCCGTCGATCGCCAGGCTCACGGCGAACTGCAGGAGACAGGTGAAGCCCAGAACGACTCCGTACCATTCGGGGAGGAGCGTATCGACCCGCCACGCCTCGGGGAGGGTCACCCACAGTCCCACGAACCAGAGGACGATCGTCAGCGCCATCAGATACGACCAGACGATCGAGAGGAGGTGTTCGAGGACCACGCCCCACATTCTCCGCCGTCTCCAGCTGAAGAGGCTCGACCCGTAGCGGGTCAGCACCTCGACGCCCCCCTGCGCCCACCGCAACCGCTGCCGCCACAGCCCCTTGAAGGTCTCCGGCATGAGGATCCAGCAGAGGGCCCGGGGCTCGTAGCGCACGTCCCAGTGGTCCCGCTGGAGCCTCCAGCTCAGGTCGATGTCCTCCGTCACCATGTCGGTCTCCCAGTAGCCGATGCGATGGAGGGCGGCCTTCCGCACCGCCGTGACCACCCCGCTCACCGTGAAGACCCGGCCGTAAATGCGCTGGGTGCGCTTGATGAGGCCGATGATCGCCGAGAATTCCCCGACCTGCAGCTTCCCGAGGAGGGTGGAGCGCGTGCGGATACGGGGATTACCGGTCACGGCCCCGACCCGCGGGCCGTCGACGAAGTGCCGCACCATCCAGCTCGTGGCGTGCGGATCGAGGAGGGCGTCGCCGTCGATGCACACGAGGAGTTCGCCCCGGGCGGCGATGGCGCCCGTCCGGAGTCCCATGGCCTTCCCCTGGTTCGTGGCGTGGTGCAGGACACGCAGGCGGGGGTATTCGGCGCGCAGCGCCTCGAGGATCGCCCCGGTGTCGTCCGAACTCCCGTCGTTGATGGCGATGACCTCGAAGTCGGGATACTCCTGCGCATGCGCCCACGCCACCGTCTCGCGCACGTTCCGCTCCTCGTTGAAGCACGGGATCAGGATCGAGACGAAGGGAGGGTCGTCGAGGGGGGGCGGGTCGTCGACCGCGCGCTTCTCGGGGCGTTCCCAGTGGAAGTAGAAGTAGACCCCCCCCACCATCCAGAGGTAGGCCATGAAGAGAGGGTAGTAGAAGACGAAGTCCAGCAGGTGGCTGGAGAAGCTCATCAATTCGACGACGGCGCTCATCGACCCTCCCGGGCCCAGGGGTCACGTTCGACGGAGAGGGCCCTGCGAACCGGCTCCACTTCGGGAATGCCCTTCAGGAAGTCGTCCGGGTAGTAGCCGAAGTGGATCGCACCGCGGCGCTCGAGGCGGCGCATCCACTCCGCCAGGGTGGCACCCGGCACCGGCGTCTGGCTGCGCCAGTCCACACTCTGCAGCTCGAAGACCGTCCCCTGGAGCCCTCCCGGAACTTCGGTCACCCGGTCGACCAGCCGGTCCAGCCACGCGGTCGCGTTGCGCGCGTTTTCCATGTAGGGCATCGCCATCACCGCCGTATGGTCGTAGTGCCGGAGGGAGCGGACGAAGTTCTGCGCGAACCACCCTTCGGACTCCGGTTCCAGGACGACCCGCGCGTAGAGGTTGCGCGCCGACCCGGCAGCGGGGCGGTAGGTGCGCACCACCTCCATGACCGAATCGGTGAAGGCCAGGAGCGCCGTCGTGCGCTCTTCCATCGTCGGAAGCCGGCCGGGCTCGCTGGGGTAGGCAGAAGCGTCTTCGCGGTCGTTCAGGTAGGCGTCGTCGTGAAAGAGGACGCCGTCGAAGGCCGCGTGCACCGCCAGATCTTCGTAGAGCTCGACGATGATGCGGCGGGCCTCGGGGTGGTAGGGCGAGAGCCGCCGGTAGTCCGGCCGACTCGGTACCGCCGTGTCCCCGTCCCACCGCTTCACCGCAAGGGCGTCGTTGCGGGCAGCATCGCCCAGATCGAAGGCGAGGAGCGGCATCCAGGCGAAGACCTTCACCCCCACCCGGGTACGGAGCTGCCACGCCACCCGGTTGAAGAGGTCGGAGCGGAGAGGCAGGTGCCGGTTCGGGAAGTAGAGGGAACGGGCAGTGCCGTCGCCTTCCGGGTCGGCGAAGGCCTGGAGGTAGACGTGGGAGGGACGGAGGGCGTCGATCCGCTCGAGGAGGGCGTCGAGGTTGCGTTCCGCCTGGGCGGGGTCGTCGTCGTGGACGTAGTCGAGGTCGACGTGGACGACACGCACCGGCGAGACCGCGTCGTGGGAACGGCGGAGGTACCAGGCGAGGTCCTCGACGCTCATGTTGGCGGTGACGACGTAGCGGTGCATCCCGTCGAGCCGGAGCGGGGACTGCGGGCCGGGCACCAGCCCCATCGAGACCGGCATGCCCAGGTCGCGTGCGATGTCTTCCGTCACCCGGCTGTACTCGCCGTACGGCCATACGACGGCCCGCGGGCGACGTCCCACCTCTTCCTCGATGCGGCGGGCGGCGTGCGCGAGGTCGTCCCGGATGCGGGCGCGGTAGTCGGCCTCGCCTTCGTAGCTCCGCCGCTCGGGGTCGTGGCGCCGCGTCACCGCAGCCGGCTGTTCGTTGCCGAAGGGGTTGCCCAGGATCCCGCGGTGGAGGTCGAAGGTGTGGGTGGCCACCTCCACCAGCCCCGATGCCTGCATCTCGCGGAGCTGCTCCCAGCTCACGAAGTCGGAGCGGTCGACAGTCCCGAGACCGTCGTACTCCATCGTCCACCCCTCGGGAGCGTCGAGCCAGCTCCCCACGACGGCGACCACCGCGGGGTAGTCGAACAGCCGCAGAAGAGGGTAGACATGCGTGTAGACGCTGCGCAGCCCGTCATCGAAGACGAGGAGGAGCGGGCGTTCGGGGAGGCGCGCCTCGCCCCGCCGCGCGGCGAGAAGCAGGTCGAGATCGATCGGCGTGTACCCCTCCGTGCGGAACCACTCGAAGTGTTCGACGAGCCGGGTGGTCGAGACGGCGAAGCGATCGGCGTCGAGGTCACCCGCCACGTCGTCGCGCACGTCGTGGTACGAGAGCAGCTGGATCGGCGGGAGCGCGGGAGCTTCGGAAGGCGCGGGAGCGGGCGCAGGGTCGACGCCGCCGCAGCCGGCCACCACGAAGGCCGCCACGAGCGACACGCCGACGAGGGTGCGGAGCCGCGACGCGGGGCGCTTCATCGCACGCTCCAGGTGAAGCCGACATGGATCGAGGCCCGGCGCTCCTGCACGCCGTCGTACGCCGGCAGTCCGGCGTGCACGCCGTAGAAGAGGCTCAGCTGGTCGGAAGCGTTCCACTCGTGTTCCACGGTAATCGTCACGATTCCCTTCGTCGGGGCGTCGCTCTGCCGCATCACTCCACCCCCCAACGCCACTCGCTGGGCGTACCCGCGGGCGTGGAGCTGGAAGAAGGTCCAGTCCCAGAGGAGCGTTCCGGTGAAGGAGGTGGTCTCGGGAGGGTTGAAGTAGGGAGCGTCGCGGCGGGAATTGCGGGCCCCGTACCCTTCGGCGAGGAGGGCGAAGCGGTGCCGGGGGGTCCGGGCGAACTGCTGCTCCACCCCGAGGTAGACGCTCGCCCGCTCGTTGCCGTCGGTCATCTCCAGCCACCCCCCCTCGAGCGTCAGCCTGCGTCCCTCGTGGGCCCGCCAGTCGATTCCGGCGTGGGCGCGCCACCCCCGGATCTCCTCGAGGGCGGCGCGGAGGGGGAGTTCCTCGGTGCGGGATTCCCCCCCCAGGCGGAAGGTCCACCGGTCGTCGGGCCGCAGGGCGACGTCTCCGGCCACCCCCGGCTCGCCGCCTCCGAAACGGTCCGCGTTCACTTCGGCACGGAGCACCATCGGGCGCGTGCGGAGCGAGAATCCGCCCCACATCCGGTCGTGGGCGCCGCGTCCGTCCGGGTATTTCGCGTCGGAGCGCCGGGTGCCGAGGTGCAGACGGAGCCGGCCGTCGAGGGGGCTGGAGGTGAGTTCGGTGCGGAGGGCGCGGTCATCGGTCCCGAAGATGCCGCCCGAGCTCCACCCCTGACCGAAGCGGGCGTGGATCTGCCACATCCCGCCGACGGCCACCTGGCGTCGCGCCCGGATCGGCCGCTCCGCGTCCGGCGCCTGGACGGCGAGGGTGTCGGCGAGGGCGACGGCCGTGGGACGCTCGTCGGTGGCAAGGGCCGTCTCGATCCGACCGACTCGCGCCTCGACGTGCTCCGGGTCGAGAGCCTGGATGCGGAGATACAGGTCCTCGGCACGGCGGGGCCACCCGCGCCAGTGGTACACCGCGGCCAGCTCCTGGCGAATCACGAGGTTGAGGGGGGCGGCCCAGTGCAGCGCCTCGAGCCCCTCCTGGGCGCGGGCGAGGTCGCCCGCGAGCGCCCACCCCAGCAGCCGTGCCACCTCGGCGGGAAGCCGGTCCGGGTTGGGAAGGGGCTCGGGGAGCCCCTCGGCGGAGCGTTGGGTCGGCTGCGTCTCCAGGAAGTCGGCCAGAACGGCATCGGCCTCCGCGAAATCCCACTGCTCCACCAGCGTCCAGAAGAGCCCCAGGGTGGCCCGGGGCTCGCCGGGCCACCCTTCGAGGGTGCGCCGGTAGCGGCGCTCGGCCTCGTCCAGGCGGCCCGTGGCGAGGGCCGCATCGGCCACCACCCGCAAGACGTAGGGGGGAAGCACCACGTCTTCGTCCTCGAGGGCGTGGGCCTCGGCCAGGATGCGTTCCATCTCGTCCTGTTCGCGGAGGGCGACGAGCCGGTCGAAGCGGAGCCGGAGCTCGGGGAAGCGGGCCGCGCCTTCCCGACCGGGCTCGACCTCGCCGAGCGCGTCGACGCCTTCGCTCACCGCCCGCTCGACGACGACGTCCCGGGCGCGGGGAGCCCGCTCCAGGGGGGCCACGGGGGCCCACTCGACGAGGCGGGCGACGCGCCCGGCGAGGAGGTCGTCGCGGAGCGCCCTCGGAAGCGAGTCCCCGAAGGCTTCGGCCCGCTCGCGCGCGAGGCCGTCGGCGCCGGCCTCCCGGAGGGCGACGACTTCGCCCACGAGCGCCTCGTCCCACCCGGGCCGGAGTTCGAAGGCCTCCCGATAGGCGAGCGCGGCCGCCCCCCAGCGGGCGTGCGCCCCGAACACGTGTCCCTCCACCATGCGCGCGTCGGCGTCGTCGGGAAAACGCCGCCGAAGTTCGGGGACGCGGGCGAGGGCCTCACCCGGCAGGCCCGCCTCGAGGAGGGCGAGCGTCAGGCCCAGTTGGCTGTCGATCCGGGTGGAATCACGCGCGACCACCCCCCGGTAGAGCTCCACGGCGTGCTCGGGACGGGCTTCGTTGCGCGCCGCCCGTGCCACGGCCTCGGCAACGATCGGGTCGAGTTCGGCGAAGGGGAGCCCGGCGGCCTCGGCGAGGGCGGCAGCGTCGTGACCCGCCCAGTGGAGGACCGCGACCAGATCCCCCCGGAGCCCCGGATCATCGGGAACCAGGTCCACGAGTTCACGGAGGGTGCCGATGGCACCCGCGTGGTCGCCCTGGCGCGCCTGGAGGACCGCAGCGTGGCGCCGCTCCCCGACGAGGTCGCGGTCCACGGGGGGGACGGTGTCGGGGAGCTGGGCCGCGAGCGGCGCACCGCTCACGGCAAGAACGAGCAGGAGCAGCAGTCCGCCGCGCCACCCGATGCACACGCACGTCTTGTCGACGGGCGCGCTTCGCGCCTGCCGTTGCCGAAGATGCTTCACTGAACCGGCCCCCCCGGGGGACCCACGTTGTCGGAGAGGAGTACCGAGGCCCCACGGGGCTCCACGGCCAAGATAGAAGAACTCTTTCAGTCATGGAAGGCGCCCTCTCGCCGGGGGGTGGTGACGATGGCCCTCTGCCCCGCCTCCCGCAGGATCGCGGGGGGGTGGGACCCTCGCGGGCTCACCCCCCTGCCGCCGCCCACGCCGCCTGGAGCGCCTCGTCGAACACCGCCTCGGGCTGGGCCCCCGAAACCGCGTGGGTTTCTCCGAAGACGAAGAAGGGGACACCGGTGATGCCGAGCTCGCCCGCCCGCTGCTGGTCGGCACGCACCGCTTCCTCCAGGGCAGGGTCACTCAGCGCCGCCATGGCCGCCTCGCGGTCCAGCCCCACGTCGGCGGCCAGCGCGACGAGCTCTTCGGGACGCCCGAGATCGAGTCCCTCGGTGAAGTAGGCCTGGAAGAGCCGGTGCATCAGGACGGGCTGCCGCCCCTCCCGGAGTGCGAAGTGCGTGAGGTGATGCGCGGCGCGGGTGTTCACGGCGAGCACCTGGTCGAAGCGGTAGTCGATCCCGAGGGTGCGCCCTCGCTCGGCGATCTGGTCGTTCATCGCCTGGACCTGGGCGAGGGGGAGCCCCTTTTCGCGCACCAGGAGTTCGTTGGCCTCGACCGCCCGACCGGGGGGGAGGTGCGGCATCAGCTGGTAGCTGCGATACCGCACCTCCACCTCGTCGGTATGGGCGAACCGCCGCAAGGCGGCCGCGAGGAGCATGTGCCCCATGTAGCAGAACGGGCACATGATGTCGCTCCACACCTCGACCACGAGCCGGGGCGTCGTCTGCTCCGCACTCATGGGCCGACGGTGCGGCGCGGCTCAGGCCGAGGGGAGCGCATCGATGTACTCGGCCATCCGCCGGCGGGTCGCCTCGTCGGGGAGCGCCCCGACGCCACCCCCGAGGTTGTCGATCATGTTGGTCGGGCGCGACGTGGCGGGAGTCGCCGCCGTGACGGCCGGGTGCGAGACGACGTACTTGAGGAAGAACTGCGCCCACGAATGCGCATCGAACTCCCGCGCCCACTCGGGGACGTCCAGCCCGGCCGTGCGGTTCCACAGGCGGGTGCGCCCGAACGGGGCGTAGATCAGGACGCCGATCCCCTGGTCCCGGGCCAGCGGGAGGATCATCTCGGCCGCCTCACGGTTGTCGACCGCGTAGTCGACACCGATGAAGTCGAGCGGGTAGTCGCGCATCACGGCCGCGAGGTCGGGGTAGCGCGACTCGCTCGTCGAGGTGATCCCGATGTAGCGCACGCGTCCCTCGGCCTTCATTTCCTGGAGGATCCCGAGCTGGGTCGGGGGGTCGCCGAGGTTGTGCACCTGGATGAGGTCGATCGGCGATTTCCCCACCCGCTCGAAGGAACGCTCGACCTGCGCGCGCGCCTCGGCCGGGTCGGCAGCGCCGCCGCCGCGTCCGGCGACG
>CAYORZ010000036.1:8271-11266 GCA_964406485.1 uncultured Gemmatimonadaceae bacterium
GCACCCCCAGTTCATTGACGAGCGAGCCCGCCACCTCTTCCGAGGCGCCGTAGCTCGGAGCGGTGTCGAAGACGCGGCCACCGCCGTCGATCAGCGCCCGGAGCACCTCGCGCAGCGCGGTGACATCTTCGGTGCGGGCGACCGACGAGAAGGTGGCAGAACTTCCGAGGCCGATGACCGGCAGTTGCTCCCCGCTCGAGGGGATCGCCCGGGTGATCAGGGACTGGGTCGTCAGCGCCTCGAGGGTGCGCGGGACGACGGTGAGGGCCGCGCAGGCCGTGGCGGACAACTTGAGCCAGTCACGTCGAGTAATCATCGAGGTTCTCCTGGGGGGATGGTCGAACCACTCCGTTCACAGTCGGAGACGCGCGAGCGGTCGGTTTCGTTGAAGTCATGGCGACGGATCCACGTCGCGCCCGAGTCCCTCGCGCACCATCAGGTCGGTCGCGAGGAAGGCGAGGTGGACGAGATGGGGGTGGGCCCGGTTCCCGTTGGTCAGGATCGCCACCCCCAGCCGCCGCTCGGGGTTGCCGTGGACGAATGCCGTGTAGCCTGCCACGCTGCCCGAGTGCGCGATGTAGCGCTCGCCGTCGCGCGTGGTGGTCCACCACGCCAGGCCGTAGTCGGTGTCGGGGCCGCCCCATCCGCCGTTCATCGGCCGCTGCCAGAGGTCGAACTGCGGGGACTGCATGAGCGCCGCCGTGGCCGGCTTGAGGAGGGCGACGTCACCCAGCCGTCCTCCGTTGACGGAGGCCATGATCCAGCGCGCCTGGTCCTCGACGGTGCCCCACGCCCCTCCTGCCGGCCACTCGGCGAAGCGGGTGCGGGCGACCGGCTCGAGTTCGCCCGTTTCCTCGGCCGGGCGGTAGGGCACGGCCAGCACCTCTTCCATCCGGGGCGAGGGGGCGAAGGCGGTGGTGTGCATCCCGAGCGGCTCCCAGATGCGGCGCCGGATGACGTCGCGGAAGTCCTCTCCCGTGACGACCTCGATCACCTTCGCCACCACCGTGAAGGCCGGATTCGAGTAGCGCACCTCTTCTTCGGGGGGACCGAGCACCCGGAGTCCCTCGCGCAGGAAGCGATCCATCTCGCGAGGCACCGTGTCGGCCCACACCGGGACGGACGAGAAACCGCCCGCGAGTCCCGAGGTGTGCGTGAGGAGGTGGCGAAGGGTGATCGGCTTCGCGGGATCCTCGCCCGGAATCGCGAAGGCCTCGCCGAGGTGGTCGCGCACCGGGTCGTCGAGCGAGAGGCGGCCCTCGTCGACGAGCTGGAGCGCTGCGGTGGCCACCATCGTCTTCAACGTGGAGGCGATGATGTAGACGCTTTCGGGGGTGGCCCGGGCCCCCGTGCGCCGATTGATCTCGCCGAAGCCCGCGCTCCAGACGATCTCTTCGCCGACGGTGAGCGCCATGGTGACCGAGGGGATTCGCCCTTCATCCATGGCCCTGCGGATCTCGGGCTCGAGTTCGGACACCACGGCGGCCACCGCTGCCGCATCGGCGCGAGGGGCGGCGACCTGGGCGGACAGGGCGGGAGGCGAGGCGACCCCGAGGAGCGCGGCAACGGCGAGGACCGCCGCCCGGCCGACCCGGGGGGGGCGACGGGAGGAGCGAGGGGGGGATGCAGGAGTCATGACCGAAGGATACGGCACGAACGACGGGCGCCGAAAGTCCCGCACCGGCGCAGGCGCGGGAGTCCCCTTGCCGGATCTTCCCCGGGTCGGGATGTTGGGCACCGGTCCGGAGAGCCCCGGGCCGGTGCACGTCCACATCGGAGACGCAGATGCGCAGCTTCCAGAGTTCGATCGTCACCCTTGTCGCCCTCCTTCTCGTCGGGTGCGCGTCGGGGCAGACGTCCCCCCCCTCGTCCCCCGCGCAGGGCGGGGGCAGCGGCCGGAGCTCCGACGAGGGTCCCGAGCCCTACTCGAGGGTCATCACCGACGAGGCGGTGACCGACGAAGGGGTCTTCGACGTGCACCGCATCGGCGACGACATCTACTACGAGATCCCCCTCGACCGGCTGGACGACGAGTTCCTCCTCCTCACCCGCATCGCCCGCACTCCGGACGGCGCAGGGTACGGGGGATCGAAGGCGAACACCTCGATCGTCCGCTGGCAGCGCCATCGCGACCGGATCCTGCTGCGGCTCGTGAGTCACGTGAATGTGGCCGACCCCGACCTTCCGGTTGCGGGGGCGGTGGCCAACTCGAACTTCGAGCCGGTGCTGATGGCCTTCGACATCGAGGCTCACTCCCCCGACTCGTCGGCCGTGGTCATCGACGTGACGCCCCTCTTCACCACCGATGTCCCCCTCCTGGGACTCCAGGCATCGCGCCGCTCCGCCTACGGAGTCCGACGCGTCGACGGTCCCCGCACCTTCATCGAGTGGGCGCGGGCCTTCCCGACCAACATCGAGGTTCGCCGGGTCCTGACGTACGAAGCGACCGAGCCGCCTTCGAATTCGGCGTCGAACACCGTGTCGATGGAGATGCACCACTCGATGCTGGCGCTCCCCGAGAACCCGATGCAGCCTCGCCTCTGCGACCCGCGGGTGGGCTACTTCTCGGTCACCCACACCGATTACGGGATCGACAGCCAGAAGGCGACCCGCCGCTGCCTCGTGACGCGGTGGCGTCTGGAGCCCAGCGACCCGGCGGCCTTCGCCCGTGGCGAGCTCGTCGACCCGGTGAAGCCGATCGTCTACTACATCGATCCGGCCACGCCGGAGAAGTGGCGTCCCTACCTGAAGCAGGGGGTCGAGGACTGGCAGGTCGCCTTCGAGGCTGCCGGCTTCTCGAACGCCATCATCGCGATGGATCCGCCGTCGCCCGAGGAAGACCCCGACTGGCATCCGGAAGACGCCCGGTACAGCGTGATCCGCTACCTCGCTTCCGACGTGCAGAACGCCTCGGGGCCGCACGTGCACGACCCGCGCACCGGCGAGATCCTGGAGTCCGACATCCAGTGGTACCACAACGTGATGAACCTGCTGC
>CAYORZ010000037.1:0-11179 GCA_964406485.1 uncultured Gemmatimonadaceae bacterium
AGTTCCCACGCCGACGCGCGGCGGGTGGGCGAGATGGTGCGGCGGGTGCTGACGGGCGAGGTGCGGGGATGGCAATCCGAGATCCGGGCTCGCCTCGACACGGCGGACCGCTGCGTCGTCGTCCTCACCGCCCTCCGCCTCGAACGAGCCCCGGCCGCCTGCATCGAGTTCCTCCCCCCCACCCCACCGGCCGAGGGCCCCGAAAGCCGAACCGAGGCGCCCTTCCGCGAGGTGGTCGAGACACTCGAAAGCGTCGTCTTCGTGACCACGCCCTCGCCGATCGGCGGCCACCGGATGGTGCAGTACGTGAGCCCCGCCTACGACCACGTGTGGGGGCGTCCTCGCTCCCGCCTCCGCGACGAGCCGCGCGATTTCTTCGAGAGCATCCACGTCGACGACCGCGAGGCGGTGCGCGCCGCCTTCGCCGGTGAGATCGAGGAGCGCGACCGGGAGTTCCGTATCGTCCGCGCGGATGGGGCCGTGCGCTGGATCCACTCCACTGCCTTTCCGGTCCGCAACGAGCGCGGCGATGTCGACCGCATCGTCACCCTCGCCACCGACGTCACCCCGCGCCGCAAGCTCACCGACGCGCTGCGCCGCTCCCGCGACGAACTCGCCCAGATCGTCGACCACGCCCCGGTGGCGCTGATCCTGCACCAGCGGGGACAGGTGCTGAAGGCCAACCGGGTCGCGGCCCTCTACCTCGACGAAGACCACCCCGCATCGGTCACGCGCGTCGCGCTGATGGAGCGGATCCACCCGGAGGACCGCGCCCTGGCCGACCCCCCCGAGGGGAGCGGACCCCGCCCGGCCGACCGCGTCATCCGGATCCGCTCCGCCGCCGGCGACTGGGTGGGCTACCGCGCCGCCTCGGTGCGCCTCGAGGGGCCGGGCGGCCATCCGGTCGGACTTCTGGCCCTCTGGGGACCCCACCGTCCCCCGGACCGCGTCGCCTCGCTCGGCGCCGGCGAGACGCTCACCAGCGACGACCGTCTCTTCGAGCAGGCGCCGCTCGGCATGGCGATCGTGACCTCCGACGGCCGCCTGCGCCGCGCCAACGCCCGCATGGTCGCCCTCCTCGGCTGGCACGAGACGGAGCCTCCCGAGCCTCTCCTGGAGGGGGTGGTGGAAGAGGAACACCGCCCCCGGGCCAGGGCCGCCTTGCGGGCGATTGCCCGGGGGACGATCGAGTCGGTCGGGGGGGAACTCGACCTCGTCCACGGGGCGGGTCACCGCGTTCCGGTCGCCCTGCACCTCGCCCGCATCCACGACAAGCAGACGCTCGTGATCGCCGAGGACCTCACCGCCCGCCGGGCCGCCGAGGACCGGCGCCGTCAGACGGAGCGGATCGAGGCCCTCGGCCGGCTCGCCGGCGGGATCGCCCACGACATCAACAACCTCATGACCGTCGTCGCGGGCCACGCCGAGCTCGTGCTCGAGGAACTTCCGCACGGCAGCCCCTTCGCCCCCGACGTGCGCGAGATCCGGAGCGCGGGACTGCGCGCCGCCTCGCTCACCGACCACCTCCTCACCTTCAGCCGCCAGCAGGGCACGTCGCCCGCCCCCCTGGACCTCGGGCGGCTGCTGCGAACGCTGGAGCCTGCGATCCACGAGTCCGTGGGGCCGTCGATCGACGTCTCGCTCGACGTGGCTCCCGGGGCGGCGCAGATCCTGGCCGACCCCGCCCAGATCGAGCGGATGATCCACCAGCTCGTGGCCAACGCCGCCGCGGCCATGCCCGACGGCGGACGGCTGGCGCTCGCCGTGCGCGACCACGATGACGACCGCGTCGCCCTCACGGTGACCGACACGGGGGTGGGGATGTCACCCGATGTCGTGGCCTACATCTTCGATCCCTTCTTCACGACCCGTCTGCCGGGCGACGGCTCCGGCCTGGGACTCGCGCTCGTCCACGGGATCGTCGAGGAACGGGGGGGATCGGTCGAGGTGCGCACCGCGCCGGGCGAGGGCACCGCGATGACCGTCCTCTTCCCCCGGCTCGACCCCGACGCCCCCGGAACCGACGCCCCCGCCGCCGACGTCCCCTCCCTCACCGACCTCCCGCTTTCCCCCTGGACGCCGGGGGAGGCCCGGGGCACCACCCTCCTCCCCGCCGACATCCTCCTGGTCGAAGACGAAGAGGCCGTCCTCCGTCTGGGAATGCGGCTCCTCGAACGGGAGGGGTACCGGGTGCGGACGGCCCGCACCGGCGCCGAGGCCGTCTCGAAGTTGACGGGCGAGGGCGGAGTCCCCGACCTCGTCGTGGCCGACGCCCGCCTCCGCGACCTCGACGCCGCCACGCTGGTCTCGGCCGTGCGGACCGTCTCGGCCACCGTCCCCGTCGTCCTCCTCTCGTCGTGGGACCCGCGCGACGATCGAATCCCGCGCGAGCCGCAGGTTACCGTGCTCCAGAAGCCCTTCAACGCCGACGAACTCTCGACGACCGTCCGGCGTGCGATCCGCTCGGCGCGCGAGTAGCCCCCCTGTCGCGCCCCGCGATCTGCCGGAGGCGTCGAAGGGGAATGCTCACGGGGGAGCGGGAATCACGACCTCACCCGTCGCTGCCGAGGGGGGGCAGGGAGGCACGACGTAGGCGCCTCCCCCCGGTGGAGGATTGACGAAGACGTTCAGCCACCGGCTCACCGAGGCCCCGAAGTAGCCGGTCCCGTCTCCCTCGACCGACGGGATCCGGATCGCCCCCGACGGATTGAAGTTGCCCCCCCGGATCCAGTTGGCGTAGTTGCGGTCCACTGCCGAAACGACGATCTCGGCCCACGTCGAGGGGGGGAGTCCCTGCTGCAGGGTGATCGCCAGATCCCGGTCGAGGGCGAAGCGCTCGAAGACGCCGAACTGCGACGGAAAGACGATGGCGGTGTCGGCGGTCGAGATCGAGAGTCCGCTGAGAAAGAGCGGGTCGTACCGCACCGGGATCCCCTGGGGCTCCAGAGCCGCCCGCAAGCCGTAGATCTGCGTCTCGCTCACATA
Organism: uncultured Gemmatimonadaceae bacterium; assembly: GCA_964406485.1. GTDB lineage: Bacteria > Gemmatimonadota > Gemmatimonadetes > Longimicrobiales > Gaopeijiaceae > Gaopeijia. The sequence continues at coordinate 2,986 of CAYORZ010000037.1, forward strand.
CGCCTGTGCCCCCTCGGAACGGGCCCAGGCGAGGGGGTAGGGCGTCATCGGCGGGAGCGTGCAGAGGGTTTCGTTGCTCACCCCGCGAAAGGTGAACTCTCCCGGGATCGTCGTCCGCGCCCGAAGCAACTCTCCACCCTCCGTCTCGATCCGGAGTTCGAGGGAGTCTCCGGGCGCCAGGGAGGGGAGGGGCGACAGATCCTCGTCGGTGAGGAGGTAGCAGCTTCCCGTTCCGTTGCGGGGGGTGGAGGCCACGCAGCCGGTGTGGTCGAAGATCTCCGGGAGGTGGTAGACGGTGCCGTCGCTCCGGATCACCTCGACCCGTGCCCCCGACTCCGGCTCGTTGAGGCCCAGCGGTCCCTGCACCGTCCGGTGGAGAAAGACCGACAGTCGCCCGTGTTCGAGGCTGCCGCCTCCGTCGGCGGGAAGCCCCAGTTGCACCAGCGCCTCGGCCACGAGGACGTCGACCTGGGGATCGGCGATGGCCACCTCCTGCAGCTCGCACCCGGCGAGGGCGACGGCCGCGAGCAATCCCGCGCCGAAGCGTGCCGGGCGGCGCCCGCCCCCGGACCGGAATCCCCGCATCAGAACCGCACCTCGACCCCGACCGTCGGCAGGAAGGGGAACATCGAGATCCCCGAACGGAGGGGAGGGAAGTTCTCGTAGTCGTGGAAGTAGAAAAGCACGTTCTTCCGGTTGTAGACGTTCAGGAGGTCGATGTGGGGGATCAGGACGCCCCACTCCTTCTCGAATTCCTTGCGGAAGCTGACGTCCAGCCGGTGGTAGAGGGGGTAGCGCTCGCCGTTCCGTTCCCCGAGCAGGATGGCGTAGTCGCCGATGCTCTCGTCCGAACGGCCGAGCCACCCCGGGCGCCCTCCATCCTTCAGCGACCGCGGCTGGTAGGTGGCGTAGCTCCCGATCGGACGGGTGTAGGGGGTGCCGGTGCCGACGTTGAGCCGGAGTCCCCCCTCCCAGCCACGGGGGGCGGGAAAGCGGAGGACGAGGTCGACGTCCAGGCGGCGATCGAAGATGGGGGCGTAGGTGACATTCCGGCGCACCTCGGCGCCGGTGTACAGCTCGGGAAAGGTGCGTTCGGCCTTGAGGAACGACGCCGAGATCCACCCGTTGACCGGTGTTCCGGAGCGGCGCATGAAGAAGTCGACGCCCCACGAGACCCCATCGCCCACCAGGACGTCGTCGGAGGGGTCATTGACGTCGTCGGCGGTGTTGAAGGCCACGACGCCGTCGAAGTCGCGGAGGTACGCCTCGAGCGAGAAGGTCCACTGGTCGTTCGGAAAGGCCTCGAGGCCCACCTGGAGCTGGTCGGAGACGACGTGCGGAATGTATTCCCCGCTCGTCACCCAGATGTCGAGGCCGATCGGCAGTTCCTCGTCGCGGAGGGAGTGGATGAACTGCGTGTAGCGGCCGGCGGAGGCATTGACCGCCCACCGGCTCCCCCCCAGGAAGCGCTTGATCGCCACCCGGGGAGAGACCTCGACCACCGGCTCGCCCGCCCCCGGGGCCCACCGGTCGACGCGCGCTCCCGCCTCCACCAGCCAGGCTCCGGTGCGCCCCCAGACCGACTGCAGGTAGGCGCCCTGCCGCATGCCCTTCCCGGCCCCCTCGCTGAAGACGGTGCCCCCCGTGGCGGCGTGGTTCTCGTAGTCGAGGTCGTCCACCCCGCCCCCGACCCCGATCTCCAGGAGGGGGGCGGGGCGGAGGGTGGCATCGAGGGCCACGGCCCGCTGCGCGATCCGGCTCCGGAAGTCGGTGTCGCTGAAGTCGGGAAAGCGCAGGCCCGTATCGAAACGCCCCCACGACGTCCGGACCGAGAGGTGCCCCCGGTCGAATTCGCGGTCCCACCGGAGCCCCGCGACGTCGTTCCCCCACGACCAGTCGATGCGGAGGGGAAAGCTGCCGTCGTCGAGCTGCGAGAAGTCGACGACATCGCGCCCCGTGTACGCCGTGAGGCGGAGGCGGCCGCGGGCACTCGTCCTCATGTCGACCACCCCCTGGAGGTCCTGGAGGTGGTAGGGTACCTCTGCCACCGGGGCGAAGAGCTTGTCGAAGTAGGAGCGGCGTCCCGACACCCGCCACCGCACATCGCGGTCCCCCAGGCCTCCGCCCACCGCGACCCGTGCCGCCAGCAGACTCACCCCCCCGTCGACCCGGAACGTGCCGTCGCCCGGGTCGCTCTCGACGGCGAGCACCGACGAGACCCGTCCCCCGTGGCGGGCTTCGAATCCCCCCGACGAAAGTTCGGCGCGGGCCACCAGGTCGGCGTTGAAGACGGAAAAGAAGCCGCCGAGATGGAAGGGGCTGAAGATGGAAGCGCCGTCGAGAAGGATCAGGTTCTGGTCGGCGGATCCGCCCCGCACGTGAAATGCGGCAGAGAAGTCGGACGTCGTCACCACCCCGGGAAGCACCTCGATCGCGCGGATCGGGTCGGCCTCGCCGAGACCCGGAACGAGCTTCATCTCTTCGGCGGTGATCTGGCGCACGGACGCGCCGGCCGTCTCCTCGAAGCGCAGCTGCTCCCGACCGGCCTCGGCCCGCACCGCGAGCCCCTCCAGGGCAAGCGCATCGGGGCGGAGCTCGACCTCGAGGGCGGTGGGCCGCCCGGCAATGAGCACCACCTCGCGCACCTCGGCGTCGTAGCCGAGGCGGGTCAGGGCCAGGGTGTAGCGGCCGGGAGCAGCCTGGAGGCGAAACCGTCCCTCCGCGTCGGTGAGCGCCCGCGCCACCACGGTGGCCCCCCGCGTGAGGGCGAGATCGACGGCCCTCACCGGCCCGGCGGCGTCGATCACCCGCCCGGTGAGCACGGCGGGCGGTTCCTGCGCGGCGAGCGGCGGCAGGCACCCCGCAGCGAGGAGCATCACCACCCCGACGACCCGCGCGCACCTCCCCTCCCCACCGCTCCGCCTCATCCCTCCTCCGGCCCGTCGTCCAGCCTGCGAATGCCCCAGACGCCTGCGGCGATCATGAGGAGGGGAGCGACGCCGAGAAACCGCAGCGCGCCCGGGGCCGGAAGAAAGTACAGCCCGACCGGCATGAAGCCGATCACTCCCGTGAGGAGCGTGACGAAGGGGGACTCCCGGTGGGCGGCCACCGCCCCCGCCCACGCCACTCCGGGAAAGAGCACCCCCGCGACGGCCGCGGGGAGGGCGGCGTCGCCACTCCCCCCCGCCAGGGTGGTCCAGACGAGGTGGCCCCAGAGCCCCGTCGAGAGGAGGGCGCTGGCGAGGGCGAGGACTCCGGGGCCGGACACGATCTACCGTCCGCCGGCGAGGATCCGCTCGATCTCGATCTGCACGTCCTGCAGGTGCACCCGGGTCATGTCGTCTCCGGCCCGTCCCTCGGCGCGGTCGGCCAACGACTCGAGTGCGCGCAACTCGGCGCGGAGGAGCGCACGCACATCGCTTCCCCACCGGGGCGGGCGCTGCTGCGAGGCGGGCGCGCTGGCCTCCCGCTCCAGCGTGGCCTCGGTGGGGTTGAGTTCCCGATCGACGGCGTCGAGCCACGCCCGCTGCAGGTTGCGCCGGTGGATGTCGAGGCGGAGCACCCCGGACCCCGAAAGCTCTCCCCACACCCCGTCCCGCACGTCGGAGATGAACTCGGCGAGGGTGTAGGTCTCGCCCCCGGTGAGCGCCTCGTACTCGACCAGGGTGTTGAGCTTGCGCGGCGAGAGGAGGGTGTTGAGGATCCCCGCCTGCTGCTGGCGGATCCGCGCGACCGCCCCCTCGGCCTCGACCCGCCAGAGGATCTCGGGGTCGAGGAACATCTCGGGCACCTGGAAGGCGTGCGTCGCGAGGAACGCCATCGCCTCGCGCTGCCGTCCCTCGGCAACCGGCTCGAAGCGCGCCCCCGTCCCGTACTTCTCCTGGGTGATCGCGCCCCCGATCACGGCAGCCACGTGGCGCATGTAGCGCCCCCACTGCGAGACCGCCTCTCCATGGAGTTCACGGAGGAGCGCGTAGTCCTCGCCCGGTCGTTCCGCGACGTCGAGGAGCGATCCCACGACCCGCTCGAGGTTGCGGAGGGCGAGACCTGTCGAGAGGACCGCGTCGGCGTCGCCCACCGCCTCGGTCAGATTCTCCGGATCGTTGGGCGCATCGGGGGTGCTGAAGCGCAGCCAGGGGATCGTGTCCTGGCTCCGGGCCCAGCTGTCGAGGACGGGGCGTTCCTCGTCGGGGGTCGTCGCGCCGGGGATCGGGCGATACCCCCACTTCACCGCGAAGCGGTCGTACGGCCCGACCCGCGGAACGAGGAGCTCGGGGGGGATCGAGTCCTCGGGCTGCGCCACGTAGTTGAAGCGGGAGTAGTCCATGAGGGTCGCGACGTGGCCATCCATCCGCTCGAGGAACGACGCCGAGCGGATCGAGTCGGCGGGGTACATCGCCGACGCCTTCATGTTGTGCGGAAAGCCGATCGAGTGCCCCACCTCGTGGGTCACCACGTACTCGACCAGCCGCCCCATGAGCGAGTCCGGAAGCGGAAGCTGCTGCGCCCGTTCGTCGAGGGGCGAGACCTGGATGAAGTACCAGTTGCGGAGGAGGTTCATGACGTTGTGGTACATGTTGACCTCCCCCTTCAGGATCTCTCCGGTACGGGGGTCGACGGTCTGCCCGCCGGTCGCGTTGGGGACGGTGCTCGGGCGCCAGTAGATCACCGAGTTCCGCGCGTCGAAGAGCGACCAGTCCGGGTCACCGGCCGGCGCGTATTCCGCGCGGATCGCGTTGCGGAATCCCGCCTCCTCGAAGGCCGGGTTCCACTCCTCCACCCCCTTCTTCACCCACGGCTTCAGCCAGTCCGGCGTCGCCGGGTCGATCCAGTAGACGATGGGCTCGATCGGGTCGACGAGCTCCCCCCGCGCGAAAGCCGCGGAGTCGGAGGGCTCCAGGCGGAAGCGGTGGATGAAGCGACGCTCGCGGGCGCGGTGCTCCGGGAGCGAGAAGTCGTGCCAGCTGCTCGAGATGAAGCCGACCCGGTCGTCGTGCCACCGGGGCATCATGAGGTCATCCGGGAGCAGGAGCATGCTCCAGTGCATCCGGACCGTCTGCGTGGTGGCCGGAGCGCTGGTGGGCGCCCCGGGGGCGCGCTGCGACCCCGTCTGGGTCGCCTCGACCTCGATGTTGCGGGGGAAGGCCGCCACGTGCTCGAACCAGCTGGCGTCGCGGCGGGTCCCCTGCACCGCGCCGAATTCCCGCTGATAGGTGAGGAAGAGGTCCGTCACATCGACCACCGCGGCGGAGTCGGCCGGGTTGAAGGCGCGGATGTCGAGGCGTGCGAGGACCGGACCGTTGCGGAAGCCGCTCACCTGGTGCCAGATGGCATCGGTCGAATCGGCGACGATGCCGTACCGCTTCTCGCGGAGGACGACGGCGTTGCCGTGACGCTCCCACTGCACGATCAGCCGTGCGCCCCCGCCGAAGAAGCCCCCGGGATCCTGGAGCGTCGACTCCACGGCGCGGGCGATGAGCAGCATCTCGGCGTCGAAGGCCGACGGGGGGATCTCGAAGAGGAGCCGGTCGTCGATGCGGTGGGTGCGGAAGAGCCCTTCACGCGTCTCGGCCTCGTCGGTGACGACGTCGTCGTACTCCCCCGGCCCGCCGTTCGACGAGCCCGCACTTCGCCTCGGTGCGTCGGCCCCGGGACGGTCGCCCGGTGAGGGGGACTCCGCTTCGGCGGAGCTGCGGAAGAGGGAGCACCCTCCGAGTCCGAGTGTGACCATGAGGAGGGTGAAGAGAGAGATGCGGCTCATCGTGTCACGGCTTTGGAAGAGGTGGACAGGAACGCTCGCTCAAGACTTTCGCGGAGGCAACAGGCGACGGTCGACCAGGTATTCCTCGACACGATGGATCACCGGGGCCACCGGTTCCAGTCGCTCGCGGAGGTCGGGGGGGACCGCCCCCGGCTCGGCCGACTGGAGGCGGAGAAGCAGGATCGCCGCTTCCTCGACCGGCTCCGCCTCGCCCGACGCGGCATGGAGGAGGTCGGCGGCCGCGCGGTCGATCGCGGCCCGGTCGGCGCTCCCGGCCCGGGTCCCGCCCCGGAGGCCCAGGACCGCCCCCCCGAGGAGGAGGGCGACGGCGACGCCGAGAATCAGGTAGGCGGTGCCCGGATCCATCTCCCACCATGCGCCCAGGGCAGGGGTGAGGGTGAGCGCCGCCATCCCGACGAAGGCCGTCGAGCAGCCGATCCCCTGCAGCCGCCGGTTGCGCAGTCCTCCGGCGCCGGCGTGCCAGCGCCGCTCGACGATCGCGGCCTGTTCGGGGGTGAGTGGCGTCTGCATCGCGGTCACCCTCCCACGCGGGTGGGCGAGGCGCGGTGGGACCGACTGCCGTCCCCGAGCTGGCCGTCCTGGTTGAAGCCCCAGCACCACTGTTCTCCCTCGGTGCTCACCCCGCAAGTGATCGCCCCTCCGGCCAGGATCGAGGTGAAGCGCAGGTCGCCGCTCACCCGGATCGGGACGGACCGGCTGGTAGTGGTCCCGTCACCGACCTGCCCGTGCAGGTTCTGTCCCCAGCAATGCACCTCACCCTCCGTGGTTCGTGCGCAAGTATGGGCCGCCCCGGTCACCACCGAGGCCACCCCCGTGAGCCCGACCACCGGGGTCGGGACGAGCGAAGGCTCGACGGTCCCGTTGCCCAGCTGACCGTGCTGATTGCCTCCCCAGCAGTACACCTGGCCGTCCCGCAGCCCGCAGGTGTGCGAACTGCCGGCGGCCACGTCCTGGAATCCGGCCCCCCCGGCCACCGCCACCGGGGTCGACCGGTCGACGCGACTCCCATCGCCGAGTTGCCCCTCGGCGTTGAGTCCCCAGCAGTGGAGCTGGCCGGACGGGGTCAGCGCACAGCTGTGGTTCCACCCCGCCACCAGGCGGGAGAAGCGAAGGGCCGTGGTGGCGGCGGCGGGCACGCTCCTGTCGTCCAGTCCGCCGCCCCCCAGCTGGCCGGAGAGGTTGGCTCCCCAGCACCAGAGCTGTCCGTCTGCATCGAGACCACAACTGTGCGAGAGGCCTGCGGCGATGCGGGCGAAGCGGACGGCCCCTTCCACCGGCGCTCCGGCGTGGGGGGTGCGGCTCCCGTCACCGAGCTGTCCCTCGTCGTTCGCTCCCCAGCACCAGGCGCGTCCCCCTTCGTCCAGGCCGCAGGCGTGGTTCACGCCAGCCGCCAGCTGCACGATGCCCTGCACATCGGCCGAGGGAGAGGTGCCGCCGCGACAGAAGGGGCGCCCGCCGCCCCCCGCCACACAGACCATCGTCCCGCCCACGTCCCACCCCTGGCGGGCGACCGAGGGGGCGGGCGAGAGGGTGATGGGGGCTTCGGTCTCTGCGGCAGCCGTCGCCTGGAAGACGACCTGCACGTCTGTTCCCGGGAGGCGCGCCACGACCTCCTGGGTCCCGGCGTCGGGGCCCAGGGTCCACCGCGCGACGGCCCACCCGTTCTCGTCGGTGAGGTCGACGGTGGGGGTGACCGTTCCCCCACTCGCGGTCGAGAACTCCACCTCGGCCGACTCCACCGGTTCTCCCGCGTCGTCGACCACCCGGAGGAGGAGGGCGTCGGGCAGCCGGCTGCCGGGAGCCCCCACCTGATGGTTTCCGGCGACGCCCCCGAACGCCGAGCCGGTGGCCGGGACGGCGGAGAGAAGGAAGCGCGTCTCGATGCCGTCGTGCTCCGGAAGGCGCGCCACGACCTCGATCTCCTGGGGGACCGCCGGGAGGACGGCGCTCGTGGTCGCGACACCGTCGTCGTCCGAGCGGGGGCGCGGCGGATCGAGCGAGAGCGTCCCCGACACGGCGACGAACTCCACGTCGACGCCCGGAACGCCCACCCCCGCCGCGTCGAGCACCTGCACGCGCAGCGGCGCCGCGAGGGCGCTCCCCACCGGGCCGGACTGCGCGTTGCCCCCCCGCCCCGCGAGGAGCCGCGGCGGCCCGGGTGCAGGGGCGGGGGCGGCGGGCGTTTCCACCGGGTCCGCGACCACCCCGTCCGGGGCCGCGCGCCCCTCTCCGGAGACGAGCCGGACGGCGGCCGCCCGCCACCCCCAGACCACCTCGCCGAGCTCCAGCGGTTGCCAGGCGAGGGCAACCGCGACGGCGGCCGCCCCGGCGAGGAGCGCGATCCGCCCCCATCGCCGGCGGGGGCGGGGGCGGGGGCCCGGGCGGCCCGCGGGCCCGGACCGGCTGCGGGGG
>CAYORZ010000038.1:0-11168 GCA_964406485.1 uncultured Gemmatimonadaceae bacterium
AGCCTCCTGCGCTCCGGCGCGGGGGGACGGGCGGGAGGGGGCGTCGGGGGGCGCAGCATCACCCGCTCGCGGGCGAGGAGGGTGCGAACCAGCCAGAAGGTGGCCGTCGCCACTCCGGCCCCCACCAGCGCCGCCGCTCCGACCGCCGCGGCCGTCTCCTTCGGCGCGGGATCACGCCGCCGCCACCCCTGGCCCGTCACCGGGCCACCTCGGCGTCGACGTCGATCGCGGCGTCGGCGTCGGTCCCGGTGTCGGCGTCCGGGTGCCCCGCCGGGCTCCCCCCCGCGTCGGCCGCCGACCCGAGCGGCCAGGCAATCGTGCCCTCGCGGAACCATCGTTCGGTGCGACGCGGAAAGGCGTGCACGCTGAACGGCTCGAAGCGGCCGCTCTCGGAAAAGAGCATCCGGTGCGTGATCTCGACGGCCCGCCTGCCGATGCGGATCACGTTGAAGGAGTTCGTCTGGCGCTCCCGGGCCCGCCCCCGCCCCGAGGTGGTGGTGCCGCTCTGGACGATGATCACCCCCTTCGTGCGGTCCGCCCCGGGGTGGACGTCGAGGGAGTTGCCGATGTAGGCCCGGTGCAGGTGGCCGCCGAGAATCATCTCCACCCCCATCGCGGTGAAGTGCTCGAGAAGTTGCCGCGCCCGCGCCATGCTCTTGTCGCGCTCGTAGTCGGGGGCGGGGGCGAAGTGGTGGTGGGCGACCAGGATCCGGACGTCGTCGGGGGGCGACGCCTCGAAGACCTCGCGCGCGAACTCCACCTGCCGCCGCCGGATCCTGCCGTTCACGATCGCCGTGTGGGGCGCCGTGGAATCGAGCGCCACCAGGGTGGCCCCGGGAATGCGGGTGACGGTGTCGAGCTGGTCGTCGATGAAGCGGCGGTAGTTGCGGTGGGGGGCGAAGATCCGCTCGAAGACCCGGTAGAGGGGGACGTCGTGATTGCCCGGTGTCACCACGAGCGGGACGTCGGGAAGGCGCTCGAGAAAGGCCGCCGCCGCCTCGAATTCGTGGACCTTCGCCCGCTGCGTGAGGTCACCCGAGACGACCACCGCCTGAGGCGCCACCGCATGGGCCGCCTCGAGGAAGGCTTCGGCGGCGGCCGCGTCGAAGGGCTTCCCGAAGTGGAGATCGGAGGCGTGGACCAGGGTGATCACTCGCGCGTCCTCAGCGGGCCTTCGCCTCGGCGGGCCCCCGACGACCCAGATGCATCATCCCCGCGATCCCGGCGAGCACGAGCCCGATCGAGATCACCTGCGCGAGAGTGAGCGCGCCGAAGAAGCGGTCGTCCTTCGCGCGGAAGATCTCGACGATGAAGCGCTCGACCCCCGCCATGGCGAGCCACGCCATGAAGAGCCACCCTGCCGCCCTCGGCTTCTTCCGGATCCGCCAGAGGATCAGGAAGATGATCGTCGACATCGCCACCTCGTAGAGCTGGGTGGGGTGGACGGGGAGCACGTTGCCGTACTTCTCGATGAGGGCGGGGTCGGGCTCGATCCCGAAGCGACGAAGCGATTCCACGGTCGACGGGGGACTCCCCTGCGGGAAGGCGATCCCGACCCAGGAGTCCGTCGGGCGTCCGTAGTCGTCACCCACGAGGAAGCACCCCACGCGCCCCACGGCGTAGGCGAGGGCAATGGCCGGCGCCGCGACATCGGCGATCGTCGGCACGTGCAGTCCCGAACGCCGTGCCTCCCACGCCACCAGGATGGCGGCCAGTCCGAAGCCGCCGTACCACACCATCCCGCCCCGGTTGAAGAGGTAGGAGATCCCCTGCGCCTGCAACTGATCGAAGTTGAGGAAGACGTAGTAGAGCTTCGCCCCGATGATGCCGCCCACGACCGCCATGAAGAGCAGGTCCCACGCCTTTTCCTCGTCGAGTCCCAACCGGCGGAGTTCGGAGCGCGCGATGACCCCCGCCGTGAGGAACGCGAGAAACATCATGAGCCCGAAGCTCGTGATGGGCTGGCCGCCCAGGAAGGGAACCCAGGTGGGGAGGTGGAAGAGAATCGGATACACGAAGGGGACTCCGTCGCGGAGGGATCAGCGGTCGGGGCGTCGCAGGCCCGGGACAGGAAGGTCGGGACGGGCGGTGGCGTCGGGGGCGGCCGTCTCGCCCCGCTCGAGGCGGAAGCGCCCGGCTCGGGCCACCATCGCCCCGTTGTCGGTCGCGAGGCGGGGGGAGGAGCGGAAGAGACGGCCCCCGGGGCCGAGCGCCCGCCGCATCGCCTCCTGGAGGGGACGGTTGGCCGAGACCCCGCCGCCCAGGAGTACCCGGCGGCACCCCGTGGCCTCGACCGCACGGAGGGTCTTGCCCACCAGGAGGTCGACGGCAGCCTGCTGGAAGGAGGCCGCGAGGTCGGCGCGTTGCTCGGCAAGTGTGCCTTCCGCCTCGGCCTCGCGGGCGGCGAGGGCGACCGCCGTCTTCAGCCCGCTGAACGACATGTCGTACCAGTCGGGTGAGGTGGGGTCGGACGGGCCGCGCAGCATCGGGCGGGGGAAGTCGAACGCCGCCGGATCCCCGTCCCGGGCCAGCGCCGAGAGGGGAGGCCCGCCCGGATACGGGAGCCCGAGAAGCTTGGCCACCTTGTCGAAGGCCTCGCCGACCGCATCGTCGCGTGTCTCGCCCAGGAGGGTGTACTCGCCCCACGCCGCCACATGCAGGAGGAGGGTATGCCCCCCCGAGACGAGGAGCGCGACAAAGGGCGGCTGCGCCTCGGGGTCCTCGAGGGAGGGCGCGAAGAGGTGCGCCTCCATGTGGTGGACGGGGACCATCGGCCGCCCGAGGGCGAGGGCGGCGGCGCGTCCCCACCCGAAGCCGACCAGGAGCGCCCCGATCAGCCCCGGCCCCGCGGTGGCGGCGATGGCGTCGACCTCGTCGAGGCGGAGTCCGGCCTCGTCCAGCGCGCCGTCGACCACCCGGTCGAGGTGGACCAGGTGCTGCCGGGCCGCGAGTTCGGGGACCACCCCGCCGTACAGCTGGTGCACGTCCTGCGAGAGGATCCGGTGACCGAGGATCGTGTCGTCACCGGCCACGATCCCGACCGACGTCTCGTCGCAACTCGTTTCGATCCCGAGGACGATCGGGCTCACCGTGCGCCCCCTCCACCGTCCGCCTCACCGCCCCCGCGCAGACGTACCAGGACGGAGTCCACCGCGGTCAGGGCCGAGAGGTAGGGGTCGTCGAGACCCGAGACGTGGACCGGCACCCGGCGCACCTCGTCGGCCTCCAGCCCGCGCACGTCGTCGGCCGCCACGAGCAGACGGAGCTCCGAGAGGTCGGCCCCCTCCGTGCGGGTGGCGGGCCCGCGCACCGTGACCGCGAGCCGTTCGGGAGCGATCACCACGCCCGTCATCCCTCCCTCGACCTCGATTTCCACCTCGGGGAGCCGCCGCTCCACCGCCCGTTCGATCCGCACCACGGCCTCGACCTCGGCGGGGGTGAACGTCACCCCGCTCAGCCCGGTGGTATCGAGGGGGACCACCACCCGCTCGACCTCGTCCATTCCGTCGATGTCGATCGGCCGACCGAGGATCGAGTCCAGGTCGGCGATACGGCTTTCGGCCCCGTGCACGCGGACGGTCGGGGGGAAGGGGGCGACGGGCGCCGCGAGGACGTACCCCTCGGCCGGCGACCCGATGGTGCGGAGCCGGACCGGGAGGGCCAGACGGGCGGTCCGCTCCAGGTGGATCTCGACCGTCGAGGGGAGGACGTCTTCGACCACCACCCCGGTCGCACCCTGGATCACGACCCAGTCGCGCCGCAGCTGCACGGTGGTGTCGGGCGAGCCGATCACGTCGAGGGGGACCCGCACCGTGACGTTTTCGCGGTTCAGGGCCAGGATCTGCCGGGCGGGGCCGGCGAACCGCACCTGGACGGTGGCCGGTTCGGGGGGGGCGGCCTCGCGCCAGTCGAGATCCCCCACCTGCACGAGGACGGGTACCTCGGCCACGAATTCCCGGTCGGGGGGTTCGGCCCGGACCACGGCCCAGAGAAAGACCGCGAGTCCGAGCGAGGCGAGCTTCAGGGTCCAGTTGCGGGTGAGGATCGACGGGAACGCGCGCACGGGTCGCCGACCTCAGGAGGCCAGGAGGCGACGAATCAACTCCTGGTACTCGACGGCGTCCCACTCCGTGGGGCCCGCGACCTTCTTGTAGATCACCCCGTCGCGTCCGATCACGAAGCTTTCCGGCACACCGGTCGTGCGGTAGGTGCGCTGGATCGTGCCCGGAGGGTCGTGCCAGACGGTGAAGGTGTAGCCGCTTTCCTCCACGTACTCCCGCACGTTGCCGGCCACCCGTCCGAAGGCGTCGGACTCGCCGGGCTCGCCGGCGTCGATGCTGACGGCCAGGACGACGAAGTCGTCGTCGGGAATCATCTCGTGCAACCGCTGCATCGAGGGCATCTCGAAACGGCAGGGAGGACACCACGTCGCCCAGATGTTCAGGAGGACGACCTTTCCCTCGAGGTCGTCGAGCGAGACGGGACGGCCGTCGAGGTCCCACGCCGAGAAGGCGGGGGCGGACGCGCCGGCGGTGACTCCCGCGACGCGGTCTCGTCCGGCCCACGCCGCCACGACGACGATCCCCATGAGGAGAAGCGCCACGGCGTACGGGAGCCGGGAGGGGCGTCGGGGGGGAGTTGTCGCGTCCATGACACCTCGAAATGAAGAGACCTCTGCTACCGATCCGGGCCGCCGGGAGTTCCCGCGGCGGGGGCGATTCTACCCCCCTCTCCGCCCGACGACGAGGCGGATCGCGGTCCCCCGCTCGAGCTCGGCTCCGCCGGCGGGATCCTGCCCCACGACCCGCCCCTGGTCCCGCCCGAAGCGGAAGACCTCGTCGACCTCGCCGACCCGCAGTCCCAGCGCCTGGAGGGAGTCGCGGGCGACGACTTCCGACAACCCGAGGAGGATCGGGAGGGTCACCGTGGGGGGACCGAGACTCACCGTCACGCGCACCTCTGCGGGGAGCCGGAGCGACGTTCCCTCGCCAGGCTCCACCTCGACGACCCGTCCGCGCGGCAGCGGACTCTCGACCGAATCGACCACGACCGCGAATCCGGTGGCCCGGAGGACCTCGATGGCCTGGGTCGAGGCCAGCCGGGATACGGCAGGGATCGCGCTTCGCTCGGCGCCGACGCTCACGGTCACCCGGACCGGGGCACCGGGGAGGGCGAGCTGCCCGGGGAGGGGCGACTGCGCCACCACGGCGCCCGAGTCGGCGGCGGGGTGCCGATACTCCTCGACAACGCCCAGCTCGAGTTCCATGTCGGCCAGTGCCCGCTCGACCTGATCGAGGGTGCGCCCGGTCACGTCGGGCACCTCGACCAGCCCGGTGAGGGTGTCGGGCGCGGGAAAGAGCAGGCGGGTGGCCACGAACCACCCCAGGAGGAGGCCCGCCGCGGCCGTGCCGAGCGCCATGCCGACGAGGCGGGGTGGAGGCGAGGGGGCGGGGCCGCGCTGCCGCCCTCCCTTCCGGCGCCGCCGCATCGAGCTTCCGAGCATCATCACGTCACCTCATCCGTTCGCGTCACGCCACACGCCGCAGCCGTGCGGCGAAGGCACCGTCGAAGCCCGAGCGCTCGGGAAGCACCCGCAGGAACCCGTCGGCGTCGACGTCCGGAAGCTCGTCTCCGGGCGGCGCCTCCACCCGAAAATCGGGGTGTTCATCGAGAAAGGCCAGAACCTGCTCCTCGTTTTCCTCCGGCTCCAGACTGCAGGTGCTGTACACCAGAAGTCCCCCGAGGGGAACCACCCGCTGCGCGCCGCGCAGGATCGCGGCCTGCACCGCAGCCATCTCGGCGACCGCCCCGGGGTGGAGGCGCCAGCGGGCATCGGGGTGACGGCGCAAGGTTCCCGTTCCGGTACAGGGCACGTCGAGGAGCGTGAGGTCGACTCCCGCCACCGGTGGCGCCTCGGCCCGGCTGCGGACCACACCGATGCGGGAGTGCTGCCCCAGCCGCGCGATGTTGTCCCGGAGGGGCGCCAGGCGCGGTGCCGAGCGGTCGGCCGCCACAACATACGCGGCGCGCCGGGACAGATACAGGGCCTTTCCTCCGGGGGCGGCACAGAGGTCGGCCACGGCCCCCCCGCGCGGGGGGTGCGCGTACCGCGCGACGATGGCGGCGCCGGGGTCCGGGATCCACCCCGGAATCCGCTCCAGAAGCGCGACCGGATCGAGGCCCTCGACCCCGATGGCTCCGCTCCCTCGTCCCATCGGGGTCGCGGCAATGCCGTCCCGTGCAAGGCGGGCCAGGGCGTCGGTGTCGTCACCGAGGGGCACGAAGGTGAGGGGGGGCTGCGCGTTGTCGAGCTCGACCCGCTGCCGCACCGCCTCGGGCGGGTGCACCGCGAGCCACCGCTCCACCAGCCAGCGGGGGTGCGACCCCCACGTTGCCAGGTGCCCGACCGGGTCGTCGTCGAACGACGGAAAGCGGTCGGGGCCCGCCCCCCGCCGGACCACCGCCCGGAGCACCGCATTCACGAGTCCGGCAGCGCGGGAGTGCCCCCGCGAGCGGGCGAGATCGACGGTGGAACTCACCGCCGCGTGGTCGGGAACACGGTCCAGTCCGGTGAGCTGGTACGCCCCCAGCCGCAGCAGATCGAGAACGGGCGGCGAGAGCCGCTCCACCCCTCCCCGAACCTCGAGGTCGAGGAGGTGGTCGAGCCTGCCGCGCATCCGCACCACCCCCCGGGAGAGGTGGTGGGCGAGGCGTCGCTCCCGGGTGTCGTCAAGGCGAGGGGCATGGTCTGCCCACGCCCGATCGAGGCGCCGCCCCCGCCCGACCTCGGCGAGGACGTCGAGGGCGACGCCGCGTGCTTCCGGGCCCGCGCCGGGGGAGCCGGTCAGTCCAGCATCCCCCACGTCGGCGACGACGGGACCGCGATCTCGCGCCGGGGCATGCGTCCGGCGAGGTAGGCGAGCCGGCCCGCGCGCACGGCCAGCTGCATCGAGCGGGCCATCGCGACCGGGTCGTCGGCGCCGGCGATGGCGGTGTTCATGAGCACCCCGTCGACCCCCTGTTCCATCGTGACGCAGGCGTCGGACGCAGTCCCCACCCCGGCGTCGACGATCACCGGAACGCTGAGGCGCCGCTTGATCTCGCGAATGAAGTAGGGGTTGACCACCCCGAGTCCCGATCCGATGGGACTGGCGAGGGGCATCACCGCCACGCACCCCGCGTCTTCGAGCCGGAGCGCGGTGACGAGGTCGTCGTTGGTGTAGGCCATGATCCTGAATCCCTCCTTCGCGAGCACGCGGGCGGCCTCGAGGGTGCCCTGCACGTCGGGGAGGAGGGTGGCCTCGTCGCCGATCACCTCGAGCTTCAGGAAGTCGTTGAAGCCCGCGGCCCGAGCGAGGCGGGCGTAGCGGATCGCCTCGTCGGCGGTGTAGCACCCCGCGGTGTTGGCCAGGAGGAAGAATTCCTCCGGGTCCAGGTGGTAGAGGATCCCCTCCTCCTTCGTGCGATCGAGGTCGATCCTTCGCACGGCCACCGTGACCACGTCGGCCCCCGACGCCCGGATGGAGTCGACCATCGCCTTGTTCGTGGCGTACCGCCCCGTCCCCACCAGGAGACGCGAACGGAACTCCTGCCCGCCGACCACGAGCGGGTCGGCGGCCGCCGCGAGGGCCGGCGAGGTCGGTTCGGGCATCGGAGACGCCTTCGTCGGTGTCGTCATCTCTCTCCTCCCGGAAGAACTTCCGGTGGCTGTTGGATCATCCGCCGCCCACGAAGTGGACGAGTTCGAGTTCATCGCCTTCCTCGACGCGGACCTCATCGTACCGGTCGCGCCGGAGGATCTCGCGGTTGCGTTCGACCACCACGAGCTCCGGCCGCAGGTCGAGGGACTCCAGGAGGGCGGTCACCGACTGACCTTCGGCGAGGGAACGCTCCCTCCCGTTGAGCCGCACGGTGATCGTCGATCCATTCATCATTCGCTCCATGCAGAAAGGTAGCGGGAAAGGGCCGCGACGGGATCGGTGGCGGCCCAGATTCCTCGCAGGACCGCCACGCCTCGTGCCCCGGCCCTCCGGGCCTCGCCCACCCGCTCCGGGGTGACTCCCCCGATCGCGATGACGGGAGAGGGGGCTGCGACGACGAGCGCGGCCAGATGCCGCACCCCACCCCCGGCCTCGCCGGGGTGGGAAGGGGTGGCCCAGATCGTCCCTCCCAGCAGCCAGTCGGCCGCGGCCAACCGCCGGGCCTCGTCCGGGTGGTGCACCGACACGCCCAGGGGCAGCCCCGGCGCGACGCGGCGGGCGACCTCGAGGGAGAGGGAGCGCGCACCCAGCTGGACTCCGTCCGCCCCCACGGCCAGCGCCACATCGAGACGGTCGTTGACGACCACCCACCCACCCGCGGCCGATTCCTGCCGCGCGCGGAGGGAGGCTTCGGCGGCGTCGACGAGGCGCCGTCCCCCGGTCCGCGGCCCCCGCAGGTGGAAGGCGAGCCGCTCGCCTCCGACCTCCATGAGGGGGCCGAGCCAGCGCGCGAAGTCCGGGCGGGCAAGCACCTCGTCGTCCGTCACGAGGTGGATGGGAGGTACCCCGCTGGAGGGGGTGGGTGTCATCCCAGCGGTGTCCCGACGTCCACGCCCCTTCCCGCGATCCAGGCGCCCGCGTCCATCCGGCGGCGTCCGGGGGGCTGCACCTCGGCAAACCAGACCGGTCCGCCGCCCGCCATCACCCCCACCCCGCGCCCCGTCCCGGGTGCGGCGTCGATGACCACGCCGGGTGCGGCCCCTTCGACGGTCCCGGGCTCTCCCCCGTCATGCGGCGCATGCCACGGCTCGAAGAGCTTGAGGGGGTGACCGTCGAGGGTGGTCCACGCCCCCGGCACGGCGTCCATGGCACGGACCAGATCGATCACCGTGGAAGGGGGCGCGCTCCAGTCGATGCGGGCCACTTCCCGGTTCACCTTCGGCGCCCAGGTGGCGCGGGCGTGATCCTGTTCCACCTCTTCGAGCTCGCCGAACTCCAGGAGCGCGAGGGCTTCCACGAGTGCCCGCGCCCCGATCCCTGCCAGGCGGGCCGTGAGTTCGGTGGAGGTGTCGCGGGGCCCGATGGGCGTCTCGACCTGGTGAAGGACCGGGCCGGCGTCCATCTCTTCGACCATGCGCATGATCGTGACCCCCGTGCGGGTATGGCCGCGGGCGATCGCCCAGTGGATCGGGGCGGCGCCGCGCAGCTCGGGGAGGAGGGAGGCGTGGACGTTGATCGACCCCCCGGAGGGGACGTCGAGCACGGGGCGGGAGAGAATGTGTCCGTAGGCCACCACCACCGCGATCTCCGGCTCGAGCGCGGCCAGGGTGGCAAGGAACGCCTCCCCCCGAGGCCGCTCGGGCGTGAAGACCTCCAGCCCCTCGGAGTGGGCGAACGCCCGCACGGCCGACGGGCGGAGGTGGCGTCCGCGACCGGCGGGGCGATCGGGCTGCGTGACCACCCCCACGACCTGGTGTCCTTCCTCGGTCAGGGCCCGGAGCGAGGGGACCGCGAAGTCGGGGGTTCCCCAGAAGAGAACTCTCACTCCTCCTCCTGCAGCTTTCGCCACCGCTTCAGGAGCATCCGGCGCTTGAGCGGACTGACCCGGTCGATGAAGAGGATGCCGTCGAGGTGATCCTTCTCGTGCTGGAGGGCGCGGGCGAGGATCCCGTCGGCCTGGACCTCTACCGGAGTCCCCTCGGGATCGAGGCCCCGTACGACCACCCGCTCCGGTCGCTCGACGACCTCGTCGAGCCCCGGGATCGAGAGGCACCCCTCGCTCTGGCGGTCGGTCTCGCGACTTGCCTCGACGATCTCGGGATTGATCAGGGCGAAGCGGCCGCCCAGCGGGGCGTCCTCGTCGCGGACATCGATCACGAAGATCCGCTGAGAGAGGCCGATCTGCGGAGCGGCGAGTCCCACCCCCTCGGCGTGGTACATCGTCTCGAACATCTCGTCGACCAGGGCGCGCAACACGGCGACGAACGACGCGACCGGATCGGCCGGAGTGCGCAGGACGGGATCGCCCAGGAGGACGATGTCGCGGATCGCCACCTTCACCCCTTCCGGTTCGTCGCCTCGGCCGGATCGGCGAGGACGTGGGCCACCCGTCCCCGCATCACCACGACCCTGGTGTCACCGGTGCGGAGGGTGAGCCGATCCTCGGCGGCGTGCACCACCGTCCCGACGATGCCGCCGTTGGTCACCACCTCGTCGCCCTTCTTGATGGCCGCCAGCATCTCGCGATGCCGCTTCGCTTCCTGCCGCTGCGGGCGGATGAGGAGGAAGTAGAAGATCGCCCCCATCGCCACGAGCTGGAGGACCATCACGGTCCCGGCACCGGCCCCCTCGCGGGGCACCATGAGAAGGAGGGCAGGGTGAAATCCCGGGGTGGGCATCATCAGCGGTGGCTCCTGCGGGCGTGTCGAACGCCGGTCGAAGACGGGGTGAAGGGAGAGCGCATCAGACCCCCGCCGCGCGGTACCGTTCCAGCCAGTCGGCACTCCACCGCCCGAAGTCGCCCGCCCGGACCCGGCGGCGCGACTCCTCGGCGAGGGCCACGAGAAAGCGGAGATTGTGGATCGAGACGAGACGGTGGGCCAGATGTTCGCCCGCCACCAGGAGGTGGCGGAGGTAGGCACGGTCGAAGTGCCGACAGGCGAAGCAGTCACACCCCGGATCGATGGGGGTGGTGTCGCGGTCGAAGCGGCGCGCCCGGAGGTTGACCTGGCCATCGGCGAGAGTCCAGGCGGTGCCGTGGCGCGCATTGCGGGTGGGGGCGACGCAATCGAACATGTCGATCCCCCGGCCGATCGCCTCGAGCAGGTCATCGGGGTAGCCGACGCCCATCAGGTAGCGCGGACGGTCACGGGGCAGCTCCGGATCGAGCACCTCGAGCACCCGCCACATGTCGGACTTCGCCTCGCCCACGCTCAGTCCTCCGATCGCGAGGATCCTCCACTCCCCCACCCCCAGGACCTGCCGGGCGTGCTCCCGACGGAGGTCGTCGTACACATTGCCCTGAATGACGGGGGCGAGCGTCTGGAGAGGCCCGTCGGGGTCGGCGGCCACGAGCCGCCCGAAGTGGGTGCGGCAGCGCTCGAGCCACCGAAGCGTGCGCTCGTTGGCCCGTTTCGCGGTCGCGCGGTCCGCCCCTCCGGGGGGACATTCGTCGAACGCCATGATGAC
>CAYORZ010000039.1:0-10821 GCA_964406485.1 uncultured Gemmatimonadaceae bacterium
GCCGGCGTCCGCGAGGCGGAGGCGCCGGATCGAGATGTAGTTGCCTCGCCCCTTCACGATCGCCCACGAAAGCGTCCGGTCCGCCGCGGCCTCGTCGGCCCCTGCCCCCCCTTCCCCGGCTGCGGCTCCGCGTTCCTCTTCCTCGAGGAGGCGCGCGACGAGGGGGAGGTCCTTCTCGACCAGCTGCGCCTGGAGGTTGATCGTCGCGGTCGCGATCACCGTCCGCTCGTCATTGTCGAGGGCCCACCGCGCCGCGGGAAGAAGGTACGCGAGCGACTTCCCCGTCCCGGTGCCGGCCTCGACGAGGAGCACGCCGCCCTCGTTGTAGCGCTCGGCGACGGCCCGGATCATCTGGCGCTGCCCTTCGCGGTCCTCGTAGCCGGGGTGGCGGGAGGCGAGCGGCCCCCCCGGGGCCACGAGGTCGGCCAGCGCCGTGGGGTCGAGCGGGCGGACGACCCGCGGCGCCGGGGGTTCGACCACCACGTGGAGGGTGGTCACCGCATTGTCGGTGATCGCCGTCCCCAGCCCTTCCTCCCAGAGGCGGGCGGCCACCCCGAGGTCGGCGTCGGAGGGGGCCAGCTCGCCGGAGGGGTGGTTGTGGATCATCACGCCCCCCTCGGGTTCGTCACGGGCGGCCGCGAGGACGGCGGCGTGATTTCCGCGGGCGACGGCGCGGGGGTCGACCACGACCCGCTCCGCCGTCACCGACGCCATGAAGCAGACCTCGCGTCCGCCGGCCCGGGCGATCTCGGCCCGCATCCGTTCGGCCGCCGCGGGATCGAGCGTGAGGGGGACCGACCCCCGACGCATCGCCCCCGGGGGGGACTCCGCACGGCCCTCCAGACCGTCGAGTCCGACGAGCGTCGCGGCGGGATCGGGGGCGGCGCCGCTCACGTCCGGGGCTTCTGCTTCTTCGCCGCCGGGAAGAGCACGTTGTTGAGGATCAGCCGGTACCCCGGCGAGGAGGGGTGGAGGGAGAGGTCGGTGGCCGGGTCACCGACCTGGTGCTCGGGATCTTCGGGGTCGTGACCTCCGAAGTAGGTGAACGTCCCTTCGCCGTGGTTGCCGTGCACGTACTTCGCCCACTCCCCCTCCCGGGCGAGCACGATCGTTCCCGGCCGCAGTCGGGCCATGCTGAACGACGTCGTGAGGCCGTAGAAGTCGGGGATCACCGACTGGTGGTTCTGGGTCAGCATCGCGGGAACGGGATCGAACTTCGCCGAGAACTCGAAGAGGGTGTAGACGCCCAGTTCCTGTCGCCGGGGCGTGTTGACCTGGTGGCCGTCGATGTCGCTGAAGGCGTTGATCGAGGGCGCCATCTCGAGGACGGCCCCCTCGAAGGCCATCGCGCGGTCCCAGTCCAGGAGCTCCGTGGCCCGCGGATCGACGGGGGTCCCGTCGGCGTACGGGGCGGCGATGTCGACCGGGCCCGCCGCGAGGGCGAGTTCCAGTGTCTCGGGGGCGGAACACATCGCGAAGAGAAAGCCTCCCTCGGCCACGAACTCCCGGATCGAGCGCGCGGTCCCCTTCTTGAGAGAGGGGACATCGGGGTAGCCCAGACGCTCCGCCATTTCCCGGTTGCGCGCCACCTCGTCACGCAGCCAGGGCGCCCCCGCGTAGGTCAGGTAGAACTTCGAGTACTGTCCGGTGAAGTCCTCGTGGTGCAGGTGCAGCCAGTCGTAGTCGGCAAGTTCACCCGCGGCGACCTCCGCGTCCCAGATCTGGTCGTACGGAATTTCGGCGTACTCGAGGGCCATCGTCACCGCGTCGTCCCACGGGGTGGAGTTCGGGGGAGTATAGACGGCGATCCGCGGGGCCTTCTCGAGGGGGACCGCCTCCATGTTCTCCCGGGCGATCGTGCCCCGGATGCGGGCGAGGTCGGCACCCCCGACCTCCTCGAAGTGGACTCCGCGCAGGAGCGCCTCGCGGCGGACGTCGCCCGCGTCGGCGAGGAGGAACGAGCCCCCGCGGTAGTTCAGCAGCCACTCCGCCTCGGCTCCCTCGCCGATCGTCCAGTAGGTGAGGCCGTACGCCTTGAGGTGGTCGGTCTGCCGGTCGTCCATCGGGACCAGGAGGTACTGGGCCGGAAGGGGGGCGACGGCGGCCAGGAGGACGATGACGACGCTGCAGACCGCGCGCATCATCGGCGCCTCCCCAGGCGGGCGAGCTCGGTGCGCGCCGCGGGGACCACCGCCGCCCCCGGACGCTCCAGGATCAGCCGTTCGAGCCGTTCGCGCGCCTCGTCGGTCCGGGCGGGATCGGTCGCGAGGAGGCGGGCGTGGAGGAGCATGGCCTCGGGCGCCTCGGGACTCTCGAAGTGTGCCCCCTCGACCCGGGCGTAGTGCGCACGGGCCGCAGCGGTATCGGCGGCCTGCAGCGCGAGGAGGCCGGCCTGGAGGAGGCGGGGGGGGCGGTCGGGGTCGGGGGCGGTCTCGACCGCATCCTCGATCGACCGACGAGCGCCGACCAGGTCTCCCCTCCGGTGGCGGAGGCCGCTCTCCACCAGGGCGTCACCTGCGGCCGGTCCCACGCGAGCGAGGGTCGCGAGGAGCTGGATGACCGGGGTGGCCTCGGCCGGCCCGAGCCCCCGGGCGGCGTCGGCCAGATCGGCTCGCCCTTCTTCCCGCTCCCCTGCTTCGAGGCGGAGCCACCCCCGCTCCAGGAGGGAGGCCGGCCCGGCCGGCTCGGCCACGACCCGGAGGGCGTCGTCGGCCCTCCCCTCCCGGGCGACCACGGCCGCCACCCGGGCGGCGAGCCCGTCGCGTTCGGCGGCGTCGGGAAAGTCGCGGGTGAACCGCTCGAACTCCGCGACGAGGGCGTCGACCTCGACCGCGCCCCACGCCGCCTCGAGGTGGAGGAGCTCGGCCCACCCCTGCCGCCGCGCGTCGCCCCGCCCGGGGAGGGAGTCGAGTCGGCGACGCTGCGCGGCGAGCGCCTCGGCGGTGTCACCGCGGACGAGGGCGTCCACCCCCGCCTGCTCCGGCGATGCCCCACTCCCCCTCCCTGCCCGGGGCGTGCGTTGCAGCGCGCCTCGGGCCCACCGTGCAAGGTCCGGCATGCCCGCCCCGTCGGCCCGCGCCGCCACGTCGCGGAGGTAGCCGGGGGCCGCCCGCGCCGAGAGTCCGACCAGCCCCGCGCTCGCCACCCGCAGCGCCAGGTCGGGCCGCTCGAGCGCAACCGCCAGCCGCACGGCGGCGCTCCGGTAGGCCGTCGCCGCTCCGGGGGCGGTGAGGGCAGCGAGGATCGGTTCTGCCAGCGTCGCTCGCTCCCCCTCCATCCCGGTGACCCGCCGCAGCACCCCCTCGACGTCGGCGTCCGGAGACGCCAGGGAGCGCGCCCACGCCTCGGCAGCGCCCTCCGGGTCGCCGAGCATCATCCGGGCGTCGCCCACCTCGAGGGCAAGGGGGGCGTCGTCGCCCACCGCGCGCTGCCCCTCCGCGAGCACGTCGAGGGCGCGTTCGGCGTCGCCCCTCCGCAGCTGGATGCGCGCGACCTCCCGGTAGGGCTCGGGGTCTCCGGGCGCCACCCGGAACCACGCCTCGGCTGCGCGCTCCAGACCCGCCAGGGAGTCCGCCTCGGCCAGGATCCGGAGATGCATGTAGCGGGGACCGCTCGCCGCCGGCTCCTCGGCGAGAAACCGGTCGATATGGGGAAGGACCTCCGTGGCGCGTCCCCCGATCCGAAGGACGCGCTCGAGCGCGAAGAGCCCCCCGATCGACGTCGGGTTGCGGTCCAGCACCTCGCGGAGCAGCGTCTCGGCCTCGTCGAAGGCGCCCCGCCATTCGTGCGCCGATGCTTCGCGGAGCAGTTCGGCCTCGGCACGCGCCGGAAGGGGCTCGCCCCGTGACGCGGTCTGGGCAGCGACCGAAGGGGCACCGAGAACGACGAGCGCGGCGAGTGCCGCGACGCAGCCGTGCCTCGCCCGGGCGCCCGCGCGCCACCCCCGCATCGTCATCGCCCGCCTCCCGCTCCGGCAGCCGGCGCCCCACTCCCCCGGGGCGGGGGGGCCTCGTTCAGCCGGTCGAAGTAGCGAACCACCAGGGCCCGGGCGGCCGGCGGGAGGCGTCCCAGTGCCTCGGCGTCCGGGCGGAAGTGGTGAATCCCCAGCGCCTCGGCGTCGAGGGGCGCGACTTCCCCGCGCGCGACGAGGCCGGCGCTCGTGCCTTCGCGTTCGTCAGAGAATTCGTCGTTCTCCAGCGAGCGCCCGGCATCGAGGAGCCGATGGAAGAGTCGCTCCTGCCGCTCCCGCACCTCGGCTTCGAGCCGTCCTCTTGCGATCTCGCGGGCGAGGGCCTCCGCTTCGCGGGCGAGCGCGTGCAGATCCCCGAGCGCGCCCGCCCCCTGCTCCTCCCGGGCCACCTCGCCGACCTGCGACGCGACCTCCTGCTGCTCGCGGGCCAGCGTCTCCATCTGCTGCCGGCGGGACTCGGGCGGGACGTCGACCGGCATCATCCGTGCCGCCCGGTTGTTGACGTCGGCCTGCTGCTGGGCGAGCTGCTGCAGCTGATCCTACACCGCCTCCTGCGAGGCGCCACTCCCACTTCCGCCGGCCGCCATCTGCTGCGCTGCAGCCAGCGACTCCATCGCCACCTGGTTGAGGGCGTCCACCGCCCCCTCGGCCGCCGCCTGCGGGGCCCCCGCCCCGCCGGAGGGGGCGTCGAGAGCGCGGATCCCTTCCTCCACCGCCGCCATCGCCTCGCCGAGCGCCGTCATCACCGGCCGCTCGCTCCCCCCGCCGTCGCCGGCGAGGGCGGCGATCTGGAGGTGTTCGGCCATGTTGCGGAGCCCCTGCTGGACCCCGGCGGCCGCAGGTCTCAGTGCCGCCAGCTGATCGGCACTCGCCCCCTCCATCGCCTCGCCGACCTCGGACTGCCGGCGCGCGAGCGAGAGGGCGTCCTGCGCCGTCTGTTCGAGGGCACGCTGGAGGGCGTCGTCCCGTTCCTGGTTCATCTCGTCCCGGGCGGCCGACATCTCGACCGCAGCCTCCTCGATCCCGGCCGCGGCCTCTTCGCCCCCGGCCGACGCCTCGGCGGCCTGACCGTCGCGCGCCCGGCTCGACGCGGTCTCCATCTGGCGCGCCGCCTCGCGGGTGTCGGCGCGCGCCTGCTCCACGCCGGCCGCCGCCTCGTCCTCGCCGAGCTCGCGGAGCCGCTCCGCCAGGGCCTCCATCCGGGCCTCCATCGCTTCCGCCTCGGTGCGGAGGGCGTCCTGCTCGTCGGCGCGGCGGGGCGTGACGTCATCGGCCATCGCCTCGGCCAGGGCCCGCTGCCGCTCGGCGAGTTCCTCCGCCTCGCGGGTCGTCGCCCGGAAGTCCTCCTGGGCGCCCATGCGCTTCATCCGCTCGACGGCTTCCTCGAGGCGGTCCCGGAAGTCCTCCTGCGCGCGCGCCAGCTGCTCGAGCGACTCCCGTGCCCCGTCGCGGTCCCCTGCCTCGAGCCTCCGGGTCATCTGCTCGAGTTCGGCCTGCATTGCCTCGCCCGCGGACTCGTCCAGGAGTTGCCGCATCTGCGCCATCTCGCGACGCAGCCCCTCGTCGTGCGCGCCGGCGTCCGAAAGGGTGCGCGACAGTTCGTCGAGGGCACGCCCCAGCGAGTCCACCCGGGCGGCCATCTCGCGCTGCTCCGCGAGCGCCGACTCGATCTCGGCCCGTT
This sequence comes from uncultured Gemmatimonadaceae bacterium, assembly GCA_964406485.1. Lineage (GTDB taxonomy): Bacteria > Gemmatimonadota > Gemmatimonadetes > Longimicrobiales > Gaopeijiaceae > Gaopeijia. The sequence continues at coordinate 5,652 of CAYORZ010000039.1, forward strand.
CGGCAAAGTCGAGAGGCGCCCTCTCTGCAGCCCGCGCGGGGGACTGCGCCTTCCGCTCGAGGTTGCGGGTCGCCTCCGCCGCCGCGAGTGCCTGCTCGGCCAGCGACTGGAGTTCGCCCGCCGTCCGGTCCACCTCGGCCCCGGCCTCCCGCCGCAACTCCATCGCGCCGGGCATCCGGAGGCGGTACTCCTCCGTGCGGGCGTCCTGGGCCCCCGGATGGTTGTCGATGGCCCGCGCGTAGTAGCGGACCTCGTCTCCGGGGAGGAGTCCCCAGGCAGCGAAATCCATCACCGGACGGGCGATCACGGCCCGGGAATCGCCCACGTCGAGCGGCTGCCGCACCGGCTCGCGCACCTCTCCCAGGGCCGTCACCCGCCACGCGACCAGCTCGAGACGAGCCACCCCGTAGTCGTCGGCGGCGTGCAGCTCGAGGGGCTGGCGAAGGTCGAGGGGGAGTGTGGTGTCGGGGGCGGGGCGGGCGATGGCGATGGTCGGGGGGGCGTCGGCGAGCACCGTCACGTCGAGCGGCGTCGGCCGCAGCCCCGCGGCCCCCCCGGCGGCGTCGCGAAAATGCCACTCCCACACCCCGGTCGACGGCACCCACGCTCCGTGGAAGCGGGCGCCCTCCACCTCGAGGTCGATCTCGTCTCCTCCTGCCCCGTCGCCGCGGAGGGAATCGGACGCGAGGGGAACGAGGCGGGCCTCGGCGAGCGGCCGGCTCCCCTGCCCCTCGACCGTCAGCCGCGTCCCGGCCGGGATCCGCAAGGGGGGGAGGTCGCCCCGATACTCCTCGGAGGGCCGCCCGGTGTGGGGGGGAAAGGTGAGGCGTGCCGTGACGTCGGTCACGAAGAGGGGGTCGCGGGGGGTGATCACGAAGTCCCCCGCCCGGGTCCCGTCCGGAGCCTCGACGGCGTACACCGTCCGGGCCGGCACCCCGGCGAAGGTATGGTGCGCGTGATCGTCGGCCACGGCGAGGGTGAGGGAGCGGACGACGTCGCCCGCCGCCTGCCACCGCACGGTGACCTCATCGCGCCCCTCCGCCCGGATCACGACCGCGAGCGCCTCACCCCGCACGACCTCGGCGTCGCCCGGGGTGACGACCAGGGCGGGGAGCACGGGACCGCGGAAGTGGGTCAGGGGGGACGCCAGGCGGGACCACGCCGTGCGCGCCCGGTCCGGGGCCGCGACGAAGAGCAGAACCACGACGGGCGCGAGGACGGCCACCGCACCCATCGCCCTCCGCAGCGCCGCGCCGAGCCGTTCCCCGGCCACCCCGGCGAGCACCTCCGGGGGGTGATCGAGGCGGGCGGCCAGCTGGCTGCGCCCCCGCTCGAGGAGCACCGCCGAGGCACCGGAGGGCCGCTGCCGTCCGAGCTCGATCCCCCCTCGCACCACACCCGCCGGGACTCCCGCCGCCGCCTCGATCCCCGCCGCGATCCGCGCCTCGTCGAGGAGCCGACGCCGCGCCCGCCGCCACCACCACGCCCCTCCGGCGAGCACCAGGACGGCCGCCGCGTCGAGTGCGAGGGGGAGGGCGCTCCGTTCGCCGTCATCCCCGGCGGGGAGCAGGACCGACACCCCGGCGAGGGTCAGCGCGACGATGACGACGCCCATCACCCCGAGCCACCGCACTCGCCGGTCCAGGTGGTCGACCACGCGGGCGTGGAGGTGTTCGAGTGTAGGCGGAGGAGGGGTCGTCATCGCCCGCTCCCCCCCGCGAGGGCATACAGGAAGAGGTTGACCCCCATCCGCAGCGCCGCCTCGCGAAGCTCCGGCGGGTTGTCGTGGACCTCGGGGCCCTCCCACCCATCCCCCAGATCGCTCTCGTACGAGTAGAAGAGCATGAGGCGCCCGTCGTCGAAGAGACCGTAGGCGCGGGCGGGTTCGCCGTCATGCTCGTGGATCTTGGGAAGCCCGTCCGGGAAGGAGTAGAACGCGTGGAAGACGGGGTGGTCCGGGGGGAGCTCGACGAGGTCGCGGTCGGGAAAGACCGCCGCGATCTCGCGCCGCACGGACTCGTCGAGGCCGTAGTTGTCGTCGATGTGGAGGAAGCCCCCGTCGAGAAGATGGCTCCGCAGCGCCGCCCGCTCCTGCACGGAGAAGCGCACATTGCCGTGTCCCGTCAAGTAGAGGTAGGGGTGGTCGCGGAGTGCCGGATCGAGGAGGGTGACGACCGCCTCCCGACGGGCGACGGGGAGTCCGGTTCGCTGCGCGATCGCCTCGAGCAGATTCGGGAGCGACGACGGATCCGCATACCAGTCCCCTCCCCCGTCGTAGCGGAGGCGGGCGATGGTCATCGAGTCCGTCGCCGGCTGGATCCACACCACCGGAGGTGGTACGGTCGCCGCGAGGAGGAGGAAAGCGGCTGGCGTCATCCGGGCCCGTCGTCCTGTAGCTGCTGCACCAGTTCGTAGGCGCGATTGCGGGAAAGGCCTGTGCGGTGTGCGACGGAGCGGGCAACCCGGCTCGGTGGTGTCCCCGCCGCGAGCAGGCTCCGCGCGAAGCTTCGGGCGTCGTCCAGGAGGTCGGCGTCGGTGACGGGGGGGGCCGGGGCGACCACGACCGTGACCTCGCCTCGCGGAGGCTGCTCCTCATGGTAGGCGCGCAACTCGGTCAAGGTTCCGCGGCGGACCGACTCGTGGAGCTTGGTGAGTTCACGGGCCGTGGCGGCCCTCCGCTCCCCCCCGCACACCGCTTCGAGGTCGGTCAGGAGCGCGACCACCCGCTCGGGTGACTCGAAGACGACCGTCGTCTCGGCCGACCCGGCGATGCGGGCCAGCGTCCGGGTGCGATCGATGCCTTTCCGGGGCACGAAGCCGAGAAATGCGAAGCGATCGCTGGGGAGTCCCGACACCACGAGGGCGGCGAGGACCGCCGACGGCCCGGGGAGGGGCACCACCCGGTGCCCGGCCTCGACCACCGCCCGCACGAGGCGGGCCCCCGGATCGGAGACGAGGGGGGTGCCGGCGTCGGAAACGAGCGCCAGCGTCTCGCCCGCTTCCAGCCAGTCGAGAACCTGCTCCACCCGAGACGCCTCGTTGTGCGCATGGAGCGCGACCATGGGCGTGTGCACCCCCAGGTGGCGGAGGAGCACCGCGGTGCGGCGGGTATCCTCGGCCAGCACCCGGTCGGCGTCGGCCAGTGCGGCGGCGGCGCGGGGGGTCAGGTCGTCCAGATTCCCGATCGGGGTGGAGACCACCAGGAGGGTCGACATCACGTCCGGAGGAACGTCAGCCCGACCGGTACGAGACCGGCCGGGCCGACGATGTGACGCGGGAGGGGCTTCTCACCCCGCCAGCAGCGTCTCGATCTTCTCCTCGAAGTGCGGCTTCGGCATCGCGCCTACCAGGGAGTCCACCACTTCGCCGTTGCGGAAGAAGAGGATCGTGGGGATCGAGCGGATCCCGAAGCGGGCGGCGACCTGCTGATTCTCGTCGACGTCGAGCTTGCCGACCTTCAGCCCCTTGTCGGCGTAGTCGTCGGCGAGTTGCTCGACCACCGGGGCGATGATCCGGCACGGACCACACCAGTCCGCCCAGAAATCGACCATCACCAGGTCGTCCGACTGGACCACCTCGGCATTGAAGTTGTCATCGGTCACCGTGATGAGGTTCTGGCTACCGGCCATGATTGCTCTCCTGTATGTTCGCGGATCCTCAAGATCCCGAGCCGGCCCCGAGGGGCCAGACCCAAAGGTAATGACTGGACTTCCGATACATCATGTCGCCGTGGCCGTCGCCTCTCTCGACGAGGCCATTCCTCTGTACGAGCTCCTCACCGGAGCCCGGAGTTCGCCCCCCGAAGTGCTGCCCGACCAGGGGGTTCGGGTCGCCTTCGTCGGCGCGGGGCTGGAACTCGTGGAGCCACTGGACCCGGACAACGGGGTCGGTCGCTTCCTGGCCCGGGAAGGGCCCGGCCTGCATCACGTCGCCTTCACCTCGACCGACCTCGAAGCCGACCTCGACCGACTGGCCGAGGCGGGCTTCCGGGTGATCGACCCGGCGCCGCGCGAAGGAGCCTTCGGACACCGCGTCGCCTTTCTCCACCCCTACACGACCGGAAGGGTCCTCGTCGAGCTCGTCGACGAGGGCGAAGCCCCACCGGTCAACGACCGGTGATCCGCTCCAGATCGATCTCCTGCACCATCCAGCGGCCCGCCGGGGTGCGCACGGTCACGAACGAGATGTCGGGGTAGACCTGGTCCTCGATCGTGAGGGTGACCCCCACTCGGGTGGTCGGCTCCTGGCGGCCCGGCACCTGCCGTTCCGAGACGATCTCGTAGGCGGTGTGCGCGAGGATCGTGGCCAGGGCGTCCATCCGGATCTCGACCTCGATGCGGTCGCCTCGCACCGGGCCGTCGCGGGTTCCGAAGACGGCGGCCATGGCATCGAGGTCGTGGGCGTTCACCGCCACGAGAAAGCGCTCGACCGACTGGAGCGGCGAGGTCCCGGCCACCCCCGCCCCGCTCCTCGAGACCGTCTGGGTCGTGCAGGCCGCCGCGAGGAGCACCGCCGTGAGGAACGCCACCCGCAAGGGGGGCCGGACGCCGCTGCGCGACGGTGACAAGGAGGACGTCATCGGTCCACCGGGGGTTGGAGGGTCGAAGGCGCGGGGGCGCGCTTCGGCCCAATTTCCCGCGGCGCCCTGCCACCGTCAACCCGACGCCTCCTCCGGGCTCTCCGCTGACGCATCCGCCGGGGGGTGCACCGTGAGCGTGATGCCCTCGTCGCCCCCGCCGACGTGGATGATGCTCCCCTCGGGCACGTCCCGTTCCAGGAGGAGGAGGGCGAGCGGATCCTGCACCCGGCGCTGGATCACCCGCTTGAGGGGGCGTGCCCCGAAGGCGGGATCGAAGCCCTCCTCGGCGAGGTGGCGACGGACCTCGTCGGCCACCCGGATCTCCACCCCGATCTCGCGCGCCAGCCTCGACACCCGCTCCAGCTGGAGGTCGACGATCTGCGCGAGCTGATCGCGGCCCAGAGGGTGGAAGACGATCACGTCGTCGACCCGGTTCAGGAATTCCGGGCGGAAGTGCAGGTGCAGCTGGCGCCGCACGCGCTCCTCGACCTGCGCCTGGTCTCCTGCCTCGGCGGCCTCGAGAATGTCCTGGCTGCCGACGTTCGACGTCATGATCAGCACGGTGTTGCGGAAGTCGACCGTCCGCCCCTG
>CAYORZ010000040.1:0-9605 GCA_964406485.1 uncultured Gemmatimonadaceae bacterium
CCGGCCGCAACCCCGGCGAGGAGCCTGCGCGCGTCGGCGGAATCCATGGTCAGCGGTTCCCCGCGGAATCGGGTACCACGCCGCGGCGGGCCCGCTCGGCGTCGATCCGCGCCTTGATGGCGGCCGCCCGTTCGCGGATCGGCTGGTCGCGCTGGAGAAGTCCCGCCGCCCGCTGGATCTCGCGCTCCATGATGAGCTGATCGAGGCGGTCATCCGACGCCCCCGCCGGGGTCCCGAAGCCGAAGGGGAGCGGGATCGTGATCGACCCCAGGTGGAGCTGGCCCGGGGTGATCCCCCACCGGTTGCCGTCGTCGTCGGTGTATGTCCAGTCGGTCCCGCGCGCCTCCCGCGCCGCCTGTATCGCCATCGAGTCGTTGAATTCCGCCAGCCGACGGTAGATCAGGTTGCGCACCAGTTCCTCGTCGCTGAGGGCCGTGGCCTCGGCCGTCAGCGGCATCCAGAGTTCCTCGGTGCGCGTGGTGGGGCGAAGGCGCTCCGCCGCGCCCGGACCGGCATCGGGGGGGGTGACGGTCACGCTCGGTGCGAGATCGTCACCCGGGGGGAGGGGAAGCGTGACGGGGGGGAGGGGGGACTCCGTCGGGGCGACGACTTCCGGCTCGCGGGGGGACTCCGACTCGGCGGTCTCCACCAGCTGGATCACCTCGATTCCGTCGATCTCGGCTGCGTCTCCCCCCGCGGCCGGGTCGAACGAGCCGAATGACACCTCGAAGGGCGGATAGAGGGCGACGACGAGCAGGTGAAGTGCAATCGAGACGGCGAAGGCGATGGCCCGCACCCGCCCCGGGTGCCTTCGCACGAAGGACTGCCGCTGCGGCGGGACCACGTCGGCGGCCGGATGCCCGGGAGGGGCACCCCGCCCCCGGTCGGGCGTGGGAGGGACGGGGACACCGGCGCGGGCCTTCATGAGGCATCGTAACCCGGAGCGGGAAGGCCGGTTCCTGCCTTGCCCGGCCACTCCCCCCCGCGCCCCCCCTCACCCGGGACGTCAGACGGCGCCGCAGCGGCAGACGACGGGGCCGCGGCTGCCGGCGCTGCGGGGTCAGTGCGAGCGCGATCCGTCGCGCAGGTGGATCCTCGTGCCGACGAAGGCTCCGACGCAGGCGATGCCGAGGAGCACGCCGATGATCGACCACCAGAGGGCGACGTCGGGCTGTCCGGCGGCCGCGCCCGCCCGGGCGCCGTTGAAGGAGGCGATCACGAGCACGATCCAGATCACTCCCACCACGTATCCGAAATACTTCATCACTGTCGACATCCGTATGAGAAGGAAGGAGCCGGGATCATCGGTCGGCCCGGAACACTGGGAGGCAATCTCTGGTGTGGGGTCTCACCGGACAAGTCCACCCCCCGGAACGACGACGGGCCACCCCGCTCCGGAGAGCGGGGTGGCCCGGGATCGGCCTGAACGCGGTGGCTCAGAGCTTCACCACATTCTCCGCGGCGGGACCCTTGGCGCCCTCGGTGATCTCGAACTCCACCCGGTCCCCTTCGGCGAGCGTCCGGAAGCCCTGGGCCTGGATCGCGGAGTGATGGACGAAGCAGTCGCGACCGCCGTCTTCGGGAGTGATGAACCCGAAGCCCTTCTGGTCGTTGAACCACTTCACAGTGCCGGTCGTACGCATCTACCTGCTCCTTGGTGTGCCATCGTCGGAAGCGGGTACCCCGTACAATCCGACATCTGGACATCGCGCGGTCGCGAACCCCCGCGCCGGGCCCGCGACACATGCCGCGGAGTCACGGGCCGAAGATGGGGCGAAGGGGGCCGAAAAGGCAAGCACCTTCATCACGTGCGGGTTGCGTTCCGTCGGCGGCCCCGCAGACGCACCTTCACCGACCCGCCTCCCGGCGTTCCGGCCCACTCCCGGATCGAGCGGCGCCACCGTCCGGTGAGGAGCTCGCGCACCAGACCGGGGAGGACGGGACGCCCTTCCGACCCGATCCCCTTTCCGGTGATGATCTCGACCACCTCGCCGGGAGAGACGGCGGCGTGCCGCTGCAGGAAGTGGTCGACGCGTCGCTCCGCCTCGATGGCGGTAGCACCGTGAAGATCGAGGACCTCGGTGGGCCAGGCGGCAAGGAGTTCGGCGATGCTCATCGGCGCGGAAGGAGGGCATGACGGCGGGCCTCCGGGGCGCGTCCCCGGGGGATCGGCTCTTCGACGATACCCCCGCCGCCGGCCCCGCGGGAAGGGGCCCGTGAAGGAATTCCCTTGTGTCCGGGGGGCAGAGCGTCGAGCCTTCAGATAAGGGATCCCTCGACCTCTCCGTGATTCTCATGGCTCGCCTCGACGCCTTTCTGAAGATCATGCAGGAGGCCTCTGCCTCCGACCTCCACCTCAGCACCGGCTGCACGCCGATGCTGCGCATCAACGGCGAGATGCAGGAAGCCCGCCACCGGCCCCTCTCCGGTGACGAGGTCCGCCTGCTCTGCTACGAACTCCTCACCGACACCCAGATCGAGCGGTTCGAGACGGAGGGCGAGATCGATTGCGCCTACACCCTCGAAGGGGTGGCCCGCTTCCGCATCCACCTCTTCAGGAAGTTCCCGGGGATGGGGGCGACCTTCCGGATCATCCCGCACGAGATCCCCACCCTCGATGAACTCGGGATGCCCGAGGTCCTGAAGACCATGCTCCACCACCGGGCGGGACTCGTCCTGGTGACCGGTCCGACGAACTCGGGAAAGTCGACGACGCTGGCGGCGATGGTCGACTACCTCAACGAGCGGATGTCGTACCACATCATCACGCTCGAGGACCCGCTGGAGTTCATCCACACCAACAAGAAGTGCCTCATCAACCAGCGGCAGATCGGGGAGCACAGCCGGAGCTTCGCGCACGCGCTGCGGGGGGCGCTGCGGGCCGACCCCAATGTGATCCTCGTCGGCGAGATGCGTGACCTGGAGACGATCCAGCTCGCACTGAGCGCCGCCGAACTCGGCCTTCTCGTGCTCGGCACCCTCCACACCAGCTCGGCAGCGCAGACGATCGGGCGGGTCGCCGACGCCTTCCCCGCCGATCAGCAGCCGGCCGTCCGACTCACCCTCTCCGAAGTCCTGGTCGGGATCTGCTCGCAGCTCCTCCTGCGTCGAGCCGACGGAAAGGGACGGGTGGCCGCCCAGGAGATCCTGGTCGGGACGCAGGCGTGCCGCACCCTGATCCGCGAGGGCAAGAGCCACCACGTGAACAACGTGATCCAGACCGGCAAGAAGGAAGGGATGATCCTGATGGACCAGCAGCTCAGGAACCTGGTGGGCGACGGGGTGGTCACCGGCGAGGAGGCGGCACGCTTCGCCGACGACCCCGCGGCCATCCTGGCCTTCGCCAAGACGGGGCTGCGCCGGCCGGTCAGCGTCTGACGCCGGCATGAAGAAGAAGGCCCGCCTCGATCAGGTACTGCTGCGCCTCGGGTACGTCACCCAGAGCGACATCCAGGCCGCCCTCGAACGCCAGGAGCGGCAGGGGGGACGGCTGGGCCGTCACCTCGTCGAACTCGGCGTCCTCGAGCCGGTGCAGCTGACCGAGGCGCTCGCCACGCAGTTCGACCTTCCCTGGACGCCGGTGGTCCGGAGGGAAGTGAGCCCCACCCTCTCCCGGCGCCTCCCCCCTGCCCTGGTGCTCGAGCGGTGGGTCGTCCCGGTCGACCTCGACGGCGATGTGCTCTCGCTCATCATCGTCGACCCCCTCGACCGGGAGGCCATCGAAGAGGCGCGCGAACTTCTCGGAGCGCGGCGGGTCCGCCTGATGGTCGCCCCCCGCCCCGTCGTCGAGGACCTCGGCGCCCGGCTCCTTCCCGACGAGGCCGAAGAGCGGGGGGAGGGCGGCGTCGAGCTCCCCGAACTCTTCGAGCTGGAGCGCGAGGCCGCGATCCCCGACGCCCCGGACGACGACGGCTCCGCGGGTCCCCGCCGGATCCTCATGGTCGCCGGGGGCGCCACCCACCGCAATTTCCTCCCCGCCGTCTTCGAGAAGGAGGGATGCGAACTCGTGGTGGCCCAGGGGGCGGACGACCTGCGCGATGCCCTCGAGGGCCCCCCTTTCGAGCAGGTGGTCGTCGCGGCCGACCACTGGGACACCTTCACCCGATGGGTGCAGAGCGGGGCCGTGCCCCGCCCGACGGTCGAGGTGACCGTCTTTCCGAGCGTGCACGGCGCCCTTCTCGACAACCCGGCGCCCTACGACCTCATGGTCCGCAGCCTGCGGGCCGCGGTGCAGGCCATCGCCGAGGAGCGGTCGGTCCGGATCGGCGCGACGCCCGCCTACGGCCTCATGGCCGAGGACCTCGATGCGCTGGGACGCCGCTACGCCCTTTCGCGCCTCGCCCTCGACGGCCTCCACCTGGCCCTCCACCTCCTCGTTCCCCGGACCGGACCGGACCGGGGGAGCGGGGGGCCCTTCGGGGAGTTCTCGACCACGCTCGAACTCGCGTCGGCGATCCGCTTCCCCTGGCGGATCGACACCCTCCTGGGCGTCTGTCACGCCCTCTACCGGGGGCGGGTGAAGCCCGACTCCGCAGGCGAGTGGGGAGACGAAGTCCACCTCGCGGCACAGATCCTGGCCCTCGTCTGGTACCGCCACACGGTCGTGACCGCGAGCGAGGAGACGGGGGGCGCCTTTCCCGGGCACCTCCTGCGGGGAGAGGCGGGGGCGCTGGCCGGGCTCGAGATGATCGAGGTCTACCTCCGGCTCCTGGCCGACCGGAGCGAGCGGACGGGCGACGGACCACCGCGCGACGTCCTCCTGGTGGGTGGCGAGCGGCTCCTGCGGACGCTCGGCGGGCGCCTCCGCCGCATGGGGTGCCGCCCCTTCGACACCGACGACCTCCAGGAAGGTCTCGCCCTCGTCACCCGGCAGCAGCCCGCCGCCGTTCTGGTCGACGACGAAGACGTCCGGGGCGGCGTCCGGGAGTTCTGCGGCGCCCTCGCCGACACCGACACCCTCGTCTACGTCGTGACCGACGCGAGCGACGCCGCCCAGACCCTCGCCTACCTCGACGCCGGGGCCGCCGACGTCTTCGCCCCCCCGCACGAATTCGACCTCATCGCGGCCCGTGTGAGCCGGGCGATCCGCGCCCGCACCCCGGTCGGGGCGGCGGAGGGAACGGGGGGGAGCGGCGGGGAGTTCTCGGCCACCTTCGAACTCCTTTCGTTCCTGGACCTCGTGCAGACCCTCAGCCATTCGCGAAAGACGGCCCGCATCGAGGTGACGCGCGGCAACGGTGAAACGGCGACCGTCTTCACCCACCAGGGGCGGATCATCCACGCCGTCTGCGACGATGTCGAAGGGGAGGAGGCGGCCTACCGGGTCATCGCCTGGGAAGACGACGGCCGCTTCGTGGTCCACACCGTCACGGATCCCCCCGTACCGACCATCCTCGCCGCCACGGACGCCGTCCTCATGGAGGGCCTGCGGAGGCTCGACGAGAGCAAGGTCTGAGGGCGACGGTTGCCCCCGAGGACCGCACCCTGCCAATTGGGGGCGCCGTCGTTCGCTCCCGGCAGGAGCCGACGGCTTCCTCCCACCGCCGTCCAGGAGTCCCCTCCGATGTGTGCCAGCATCCGCCACTCGCGGCCGATTCGTCGCCTTCCCTCCGTCGTGTTCACCCTGGTCGCCTTCCTGGTGGTCGGGGTCGGGACCGTGCTCCCCGCGTCGGCCCAGATGCCGCGCCAGCCCGAGCGGCCCCGTCCCCTCGGATGGGTCGGGGGCCCCGGATCGGCGAACCAGGCGCTGGCGGCCCGGTGGGCGCCGTATCGCACGAGCGACCTGATCTACAGCACCTCCGTCTCGCCCCGCTGGATCCAGGGGGGGGCGTCGTTCTGGTACTCCTGGAACACCTCCGAGGGGACCTTCTGGCGCATCGTCGACCCCGAGGCCGGCACCCGCCGCGACATCTTCGACCGCGACCGCCTGGCGGCCGAACTCACCCGGATCACGGGCGATCCCTACGAGGCACGCCACCTCCCGATCCGCAGCATCCGCTTCATCGACGCCACGACCCTCCGCTTCGAGGTCGAGTCGTCGAAAGACGAAGAGGCCGAAGCCGACGACGACACCGACGACACCGACGAGGTCGACGAGGACCGGCAGGAGGAGCGACGCCGTTCCTCTCCGCCCCGTCCCCGCAAGAAGATCCACTACTTCGAGTACGACCTCACGACACGGACGCTGACCGAACTCGCCGAAGCCGAGCACCCCGACAACCACCCGTCGTGGGCGAGCGTCTCTCCCGACGGCGCGTGGGTCGTCTTCGGACGCAATCACGACCTCTGGATGATCTCGGGCGAGGACTACGCGCGGATCCTCGACGCCCGCCGCGGCAAGAGCGGGGCAGAGGCCGACTCCCTGGGGGACGCCGTCGACGTCGACGAGATCCGCCTGACCGAGGACGGCGTCGAGTTCTACGGCTGGTACGGCGAAGGGCGCGGCGACACCGACGAGGAGCGGGCCCGGAAGGCCGACGACCGGAAGCGGGCCCCCATCTCCTGGTCGAGGGATTCCCGGCGCTTCGCCCTCGTCCGCTCCGATCAGCGCGAGGTCGGCGAGCTCTGGGTGATCCATTCGACCGGCAACAAGCGCCCCCAGCTCGAGACCTACAAGTACGACATGCCGGGCGAGGCCGACGTCACGCAGAACGAGGTGTGGGTCTACGATCTCGCGGCGCGCCGGGCGGTCCTGATCGACGACGACCCCTGGAAGGACCAGGCGATGTCGGTGCTGACGGCGCCCCAGTTCAACTACCCCGACGACGATTCCCCGCGACGCTCCCTCTGGTTCGGCGAGTCGTCCGACGAGATCTGGCTGATGCGGTTGAGCCGCGACCGCCACCGGACCGACGTCTTCGTCGCCGACGCCTCGACCGGCGAAGTGCTGCGGACCGTGATCGCCGACCGGATGAACACCTACATGGAGACGCGTCCCCCCGTCCTCCTCGAGGACGGAGACGTCCTGTGGTGGTCCGAGATCGACGGGTGGGCCCACCTCTACCGGTACGCCCCCGACGGCACCCTCCGTACCCGCCTCACCGAGGGACCCTTCTCGGTCCAGTCGATCGAGGGGGTCGACGAGGACCGCGGGGTCGTCTACTTCACCGCCGCGGGGCGGGAAGCGGGCGATCCCTACTACCAGCACCTCTACCGGGTGGGGCTCGATGGCCGGGGGCTGCAGCTCCTGAACGAGGGGGACTTCGACAGCCGGGTGAGCGCCTCCGAATCACGCCGCTACTTCGTCGAGAACCACTCCCGGGTCGACATGGTGCCCCGTTCCCGCGTCCTGGACGGCGAGGGGAGGGTCGTGGTCGAGCTCGAGGAAGCCGACTTCTCGAGCCTGCTCGCCGCGGGCTACCGCTTTCCCGAACCCTTCACCGTGAAGGCGGCCGACGGGGTCACCGACCTCTACGGCGTCATGTACAAGCCGTTCGACTTCGACTCGACCCGGATCTATCCGCTGGTGCAGTACGTCTACCCGGGCCCCCAGACCGAGTCGGTCGCGAAGTCGTTCAGCACCAGCGCGTCGGAGGTGGGACTGGCGCAGTTCGGGATGGTCGTGATCACCGTGGGGAACCGCGGCGGTCACCCCTCGCGCTCGAAGTGGTACCACAACTACGGCTACGGCAACCTCCGCGACTACGGACTGGCCGACAAGAAGGCCGCGGCCGAGCAACTCGCCGACCGCCACGCCTTCATCGACCTGGAGCGGGTGGGGATCTACGGCCATTCGGGGGGAGGCTTCATGAGCACGGCCGCGATGCTGGTCTACCCGGACTTCTTCAAGGTCGCCGTGTCTTCTGCGGGGAACCATCAGAACGACATCTACAACCGGTGGTGGTCGGAGACGCACCACGGGGTGAAGGAGGTGGTGGGCGACGACGGTGAGGTCACCTTCGAATACTCGATCGACGGCAACGCCGCCCTCGCCGCGAATCTCAAGGGACACCTCCTCCTCACGACGGGAGACATCGACAACAACGTTCATCCGGCGGGCACCTACCGGATGGCGGAAGCACTGATTCGCGCCGGAAAGCGCTTCGACTTCTTCATCTTTCCCGGCCAGCGCCACGGCTTCGGCAACATGAGCGACTACTGGCACTGGCTGCGCGCCGAGTACTTCGTGCGTCACCTCCTGGGCGACCCGCATTGGGAGGTCGACATCACCCCCCTCCAGCGTGAGCGCCCGCGGACCCGTTGACGGCGGCAGAACCCGAATGCAGAGGGGGGCGTCGCACCGGCGACGCCCCCCTTTCGCTGCGGGTCCCTCCCGGGGCCGCAGGCAGCACGGTGGGCTCAGCGCCCGAGTCCGATCCCGGCCTCGATCCCGACGGTCCAGTAGGTCCAGCGGGCGTCGCCGATCGGCGAGATGTCGGTCAGTCCGTGGTTGTAGCGGGCGTCCACCCCGACCACGACCGGGCCGAGGTTCAGGTGGAGGGCTCCTCCGACGACCGCCGCCCACAGGTTGGACTCGGTCTCGGCACCCAGGAAGCCTTCACAGTCGGGGAAGGCATCGAACTCCGTCTCGCAGTCGGTCTCGAACGAGAGGGAGGCCCCCCCGTAGAAGGACGGCTGCACCGGGAGTCCGGCGGGACGGAAGACGACGAGGAGCGGCACCTCGACGAAGTCCTGGCGGAAGGGGGTCTCGATGGAGCTGTTCACCACATCGACGAGCCCCACGGCCCGCTTCGAGATCAGGAGCTCGGGCTGGATCGAGACCGCCCCGCCCATGTTGAGGAAGATCCCGGCGACCGTGGCCGACTCCCGGTTGACCTCGACGTCTTCCACGTTGGAGAGCTCGGAGAGGTTCCAGCCGAGCCGGGCCCCCAGGGTCACCTGCGAGGCGGCGGGGAGGGGCACCAGAGCCGCAACGAGGGCGAGCCCCGCGAGGGGGGTCCACCAGGAAACGGGTTGCTTGCGCATGGATATCTCCTTGAAGGCTGTCGTCAGTTCGTGGCAGCCCGTGCGGGCCGTCGCCCGTATCGGGTCTGGACCCGTGCCGGGCGGTCCCTCACTTCCGCAATCCTCATGCCAGTTGCCGCAGCGGCGCCCCCCTTCGCGGCTCACCCGTCAGCGGGTCCGCTCGATCGCCATCCTGACCGCCTCGTAGAGGTTCACCACCCCCCCCGACACCGAGAGGTCGCCGAAGGGGACCGGCACCCCGTCGCCGGGGCGTGGCACCCGGAGCTCGTGGCGCACCGCCGAATCCATGAGGATCTGCCGCACCTCACCCGCGTCAAGGTCGGGGAAGTAGGCCATCAGGACGGCGGCGACCCCCGAGACCGTGGGGGCGGCCATGCTCGTCCCGTCATTGGGGGCGAACTCATCGCCGGGCATGGTCGAGAGGATCGCCGCCCCGGGCGCGAAGAGGTCCACGCTCTCCTTTCCGTAATTCGAGAAGCGGGCGGCGAGGCTGTCGACCTGCCAGGTGGAGGCCCCGACCGTGAGCCAGTGCTCGGCCCGCCCCCCGTCGAGGTAGTGGGGAGTGGGGAAGTTGGGCTCGGTGTCGAGGTCGGCGCCGTCGTTGCCCGCGGCGTGGATCATGAGAACGCCCGCGGCGTCGGCGTGGCGGATCGCTTCGTCGACCACTTCCTTCCGCGGCG
>CAYORZ010000040.1:9615-10594 GCA_964406485.1 uncultured Gemmatimonadaceae bacterium
CCCGTTGTCGACGGCGTAGCGGATCGCGTTGGCCACATCCTTGTCGCGCTCGTCGCCGTCGGGGACGGCCCGCACCGCCATGATGCGGACGGGCTCGGCGATCCCGTCGACCCCGATCCCGTTCCCCCGCACCGCCCCGATGATCCCGGCCACGTGGGTGCCGTGGTCCGCATCGGGTCCCATCACGTCGGGGTTGCCGTAGTGCCGCTCTGTCCCGTCGGCGAAGTCGTCGCCCACGATGGGGCGCGGGTCGAAGGCGGGGTTGAACCCGTACGCGGTGCGGCTCTCGAAGGCCTCGATCGCGTCGGTGACGTCTTGCGGCGTGATCCCGAGGCCGGCGAGCTGGAGGTACGCCATCCGGGCCTGTTCGACTTCGGGGCGGGTGGGCACCAGCGCCCGGACCCGCTCGGCGGTCGGTTCGAGCGCGCTCTCCAGGATCGGGACGACCACCTGCAGCATCTGGTCGATCTGGCGGAGTTGCGCGAGGGTCTGGACCGCCTCCTGCCGCTCTGCCTCGAAGTCGGCGGCCACCGCCGCGCAGTCGACAGAGGCGGGAGGGGGACCGGCCTGGCAGGCGGCGTGCAGGCGCGTCACCTCCATCGTCTCGTGGTGCACGTTCTGCCCGTCGGCCCCTCCGATGAAGTTCCACCCCCGCACGTCGTCGACGTAGCCGTTCCCGTCGTCGTCGACGGCGTTGCCCCCCTCTTCCCCCTCGTTGCGCCAGAGGACGTCGCGCAGGTCGACGTGGGTCGTGTCGACGCCCCCGTCGATGACCGCCACGACCACCGTCCGGCCCGGTTCCCGATCGGCGAGGAGTTCACGCCAGGCGCGGTCGGCGCTGATGCCTGCGGCGCGGTCCGCCTCGAGGTCGAGCAGATGCCACCCTTCGGGGGCGGTGGGCGGAACGAGCGGGGACTCCGCCTCGGGTGCCGGCGCCACGCGCGGCTCGGGGGCGGCGGGGGCGGGGCGGGTCACCTCC
>CAYORZ010000041.1:0-10267 GCA_964406485.1 uncultured Gemmatimonadaceae bacterium
GACCGAAACCTCGTCATTGCGCACCACCCGGGGGGCGGCGCCGAGCTCGCCGAGGTACTGCACGAGGTTGTAGGTGAAGGAGTCGTAGTTGTCGAGAACCAGGAGCACGGTCGTCGTCCACCGGCGGCAGGAAGAATGTGATGACTGCAAGAAGGTCACCGGACGACGAAGCCGACGGAAGAGGACCCCGTTGCTGCCTCGTCTGCGCCACTCCCTTCGCGGCGAACGACGTCCTGGAGTTTCTTCCGCGCGGTCGCCGCGTTGCCTTCGACTCCGGACGCGGGCGGTTGTGGATCGTCTGCGGCTCATGCCGGCGGTGGTCGCTCGTTCCGATGGAGGAACGGTGGGAGGCGATCGAGGAGCTGGAGAAGGCGGTACGGGACCGCGGCAAGGTGCTCTCGACCACCGACACCATCGCCCTCATCACCGTCGGCGACATCGAGGTCGTGCAGGTGGGGCGCTCGACCCGCACCGAAGAGGCGTGGTGGCGCTTCGGGCGGGAGCTGGTGCGGCGGCGCGCCTCGTACGGCAAGCTCACCGCGGTGGCGGGGGCCGCGACCGGCGCGGTGGTGATCGGTGGGTGGGCGGCGGGCGGGGTGTCGGTGATCGGCGCCTGGTGGCTCTGGAGCCAGGCCCCGGACGGCATCAAGCGGGGGGCGCGGTGGCTGCGCTTCGGGTCGGCGGCGTGGCGGGGGCGGGTGGAGTGCCCTCGCTGCGGACACGAATTCCGGAAGCTCGGCTTCGCGGAGCGGCAGAGCGTGGTCGTCCTCCCGCAGGACGCCGAGGGGAGAGCCGTCGACCTCGGTCTTCCCTGCCCCCGCTGTGGCGCCCTCCACGACGGGGGACTCCGGCTCGGCGGTCGCGAGGCAGAGCGCACGCTCCAGCGCGTCTTCGCCTACCAGCACTTCGACGGCGCCAGCGAGGAGCGGGTGCGCTCGGCCACCCGCCTGATCGAGGAGGCGGGTTCGCCCGACCGCCTCGCGCGCATCCTGCTCCGCGACGGGCGACGCGTCGGCGACCTCCAGCGTACCGGGGCGATCGCCCTGGAGATCGCCGCCCACGAGTCGAGCGAACAGAGGCTGCTGGAGGTGGAGCTGGCCGAACTCGAGGCGGTCTGGCGTCAGGAAGAGGAACTCGCCGGCATCATCGACGGCGAACTCACCGACGTGCCGCTTCTCGAGGCGCTGCGCCGCCGGGTCGCCGGGAAGAGGTGAATCGGGCCGACCCCACGCGGTCGCCCGTGGGTGTGTTCAAAGGGCACCCGGCAACCGCGGTCCGCCCCGGGCCCCGTCGTCCGGCGTCGGTGCTTCCGCCGCCAGCCCCCCCTCCACCGCCTCCACCAGACGCGGGATGGCCGCGACGGGGGTGGAGCAGAGGGCGAGGCGGATGCCGTCTCCCACCGGCACGCCGTAGACGCCCTCCTCCCGCATGCGCGCGGCCACCGCCTCCGCGTGCGGGGTCAGAACGGTCACGAAGAAACCCGCTTCGTATCGGGGGATCGGCAGTCCCGCCTCGGCCGCGAGCGCGTTGAAGGTCTGAATCCGCCCCGCGAGCAGGGCGGCTGCCTCCGCCCGCTCCCCCTCCACGCGGCTGCGGAGCGCGTGGTCGGTCAGCAGTTCGGTCACCGCCCGCTGCCCCGCATGGTTCGAGGTCGACCAGGTGCCCCGACAGCTGTAGCCGAGGGCGCGTTCGATCTGGGCGCATTCCGCGGGATCGCGGTGAAGGGCCACGAGCGCGCCGACCCGCGCGCCGTACTGGGTGAAGCTCTTCGACGCCGTCCACGCCACCAGGACGGTGGTCGATTCGAGAAGCGCGGGGACGGCCGCCACCCAACTCCGGGCCGCGTCGCCCGCGAAGTCCATGTAGGCGGCGTCGATGAGCACCGTCACCGGACCGTCTCGTCCCGCGGCCACCACGATCTCGGTGATGCTCCGCCATTCGTCGGCATCGAGGGTGTACCCGGTCGGGTTGTGGCACGGGAAGTTCAGCACCACGAAGGCTCTCCCCTGGTGGGCGAGGTGGCGGGCGAGCCCCTCGCGGAGGGCCTCGAGGTGGAAGCGCCCCTCGCCGGTGAACATGGGGAAGGGGTCGAGGCCGCACCCGGCGTGGGTCGCGATCGCCTCGTACGGTCCCCAGTAGAAATTCGGGACGAGGAGCCGCTGGTCGGGCTCCAGAAAGCCGTGCACCGCCGCGTAGACGGCCCCCGTCCCCCCCGGCGTCGTGATCGCCACCGCCTGCTCGGCGAGTCCGGTCCCGCCGTAGAGGTCGTCGAGCACCGCGGCGTGGAAGGAGGGCAGCCCGGTGATCGGGGCGTACCCCGCCGTGCTTTCCTGGACACGGGCCATCGTTGCGAGGACGGTGGGGAGCGTGTAGAGCCGCCCCGTGTCGTCCGTCAGGGCTCCCAGCGTGGCGTTGAGGATCGACTCCCCCGCGGCGGACCGCTGCAGGGCCTCGCTGTGGAGGGCGAAGATGCGGTCGTCACCGGGGCGGTCGCGCGCGGTCGGCGCCACCGAAGTGAAGGGTCTCGTCATCGAGCGGGCTTCCGGGGGGTCGGGGGGCGGGCCCGGGGCCACTCCCCGGACCGCGCCGCCCGAAGCTGCCCGGGCGCCTGCGCTCGCGCAACTCGCCGACCGCGCGCGGCGCACGAGCGGGCGGCCTCGCGGGTCAGTAGTCCACCGGCCGGAGGTAGAAGGCCCCGATCGCCGACGACGAGAGCATCGCCACCGTGGGTAGTTCCCGTTTCCAGTGGGTGGTGGCGAGGCGCTGGTGTACGAGGGCGACCCGGGACTTCTCGAAGCCGCTGCGCACCAGGTCGTCGACCGTGTAGCCGAGCACCAGCCAGTGCAGGATCGGGTCGGCCTCGGGGTAGCCGATGCCGAGTTCGTCGGCGTCATCCACCCCCTGGATGAGGTCGGCCGAAGCCGGTTTGGCCACGATCTCTTCCGGGACTCCGAGGTGGCGGGCCAGCGCCCAGACCTGCGTCTTGAAGAGGTCGCCCAGCGGGTTGATGGGCGGGGAGTCGTCGGCATGCCAGGTAAAGTAACCGAGCAGCCGCTCGCTCTTGTTGCCGGTCCCGAGCGGGAGCGCCCCGAGGCGGGCCGACTGGTCGAAGAGGATCACGGCGCGGGTGCGCGCCATCACGTTGCCCCGCCGGTGCGCGCCCATCTCGGGCTCGAAGGCGTCGACGTATGCATCCACCGGCCCGGTGATCTCGATCGTGCGGCCCTGCGCCCCCGTCTCTTCCAGGACGAGGGCCGCGTGGGTGAGGCTCTCCTCACTCGACGACGCGTGGGGGAGCCGGAGTCCGTGCACGTTCTCGGGCCCGAGGGCGCGGCAGGCGAGGTACAGCGACACCGCGGAGTCCACGCCCCCGGAAACCCCGAGGACGACGCGCTCGAAGCCCCGCCGGTGGACTTCGTCGCGGATGAAGCGGACGAGGGCCCGCTCGACGAGGTCGAGATCGAGATCGAGAACGGCGGGGTCGGTCGAGAGCAGGGGAGCCGGCTCACCCTCGGAGCGCCCCCCGCGCAGCCCGCGGGGATCGTGCGAGCCGCCCCTCCGCCGGCCGCGGTATCCGCGCCGGTGGGTGGCCCGCTCCAGCGAATCGCGCAGGTGCGGGAGCATCCGCTCGAGGTCGGCGAGGAGGGGGGTGCGGGTCCGGGTCCGCTCGATCGCCACCCCGTCGAGGTCGGCGCGTACCACCCCCTCCTCGAGCAGCGGTCCGCGGACGATCACGTCGCCCGCCGGATCCACCACGATCGAGCCCCCCGGGAAGAGCTTCCCGCCCTCCGAACCGACGAGTTGCGCCACGGCGACGAAGACCCCGTGCTCTTCGGCGGTGGTCGTGGCGAGCCGGTTCCAGCGGGCGAGGTTGGCCGGCATCCCCCCGGCCGTCGGGTGGAAGTCGCGGGCCGGAGAGGCGCCGGCGACCACCAGGAGTTCCGCCCCCGACAGCGCGAGGATCGTGGGGGGAAGGCTGTGCCAGAAGTCCTCGCACGCCAGCAGGCCGATCCGTCCGAAGCGGGTGTCGACCGGACGCACCGAGTGGCCCGCCTCCATGAAACGCTCCTCCTCGAAGACCCCGTACGACGGAAGGAAGAGCTTGCGGTGCACGTGCAGCGGGCGGTAGCCGCCGTCGCGGTCGACCTCGAAGTACCCTACCGCGTTGTAGATCCGGTGGCTCCACCGCTCGAGGAACCCGATCACCACGTCGGGAGCCCCCGCGGGCGCGGCGCCGAGTCCCAGGGCAACCTCGGCCGCGGTGCGAGCCGACTCCGGGACTCCCCCCTCCAGGAAGTACCCCGAGAGCGCGGTCTCGGGAAAGACCACCAGGTCGGTGGCATCGCGGTGCGCGGCCAGCCGCTCCCGGACGCGGGCCAGATTGCTTTCCGGGCGCGCCTTCTCGGGCGAGAACTGCTCGAGGGCGAGGCGAAGCGGCCACCGGGGGACTTCGGGAGACGGGGTCGTCATGGCGTGGCGGAAGGAGGAGACGGGGTGCGGCACCGGCCGGCCAAAGGTACCATCGGGGGTGGAGCCCCGTCACGGTCCGGAACGCCGTCACGAGACGGGGGGTTACACCTCCAGCGATCCGCACCCACCCGAAGGAACCGGCATGACCCGTCTCCACCGCCCTGCCCGCCTGGTCGGCGCCCTTGTACTCGTCGCGGCCACGGCCGCTCCGTCGCTCGCACAGACGACGACGTCCCGCCCCCCCCCGGGGAGCACCGGAACGTCTCCCGGTGAGGCGGTCTTCCGGAGCGCGCTCCAGGCGATCTCCAACCTCCACATGAGCACGCCCTCGGATTCGGCGCTGTGGGAGCAGGCGATCGACGGCATGATCCGGGGACTCGACGATCCCTACGCCGAGGTGTTCACCCCGGACGAGGTCGCGGCCTTCGAGGAGCAGAACACGGGGAACTACGCCGGGATCGGGATCCAGATCACCCAGCTGAACGACGCGGTCACGGTGACCGCGGTCTTCAACGGGACCCCCGCCGACGACGTGGGGATGCTCGAGGGGGACGTCATCGTCGAGATCAATGGCGCGGATGCCCGCGCTTTCTCGACCGATTCGGTATCGAAAGTGGTGCGCGGACCGGCAGGCACCCAGGTCCGGCTCAAGGTGGAGCGGGCCGGATACGAGCAGCCGATCCCCTTCGAGATCACCCGGGCCGAGGTCCATGTGCCGACCGTGCGCGGCGGCGCTCTCGAAGACGGGATCGCCTACGTGGTGATGGACCGCTTCGCCCGCGGGGCGATCCAGGAGATGGACTCGGTGCTCCACGAGCTCGAGGGAATGCCCGGCCTGGTGATCGACCTGCGGGGCAATCCCGGCGGGTACCTCGACGAGGCCCTGATGCTCTCCGACCTCTTCCTCTCTCCGGGCCAGAAGCTCGCGAGCACACGCTCGCGCACTCCGGGCACGGTCGGGGAACCGACCGTCGAGTCGTGGACCGACCGGGTCCCGCCGCGGATCCCCGACGTCCCGATCGTCGTCCTCATCGATGCCTTCTCGGCCTCGGCGTCGGAGATCCTCGCCGGCGCGCTGCAGGACCATGACCGCGCCCTCATCGTCGGGGAGCGGTCCTTCGGAAAGGGGCTGGTGCAGACGGTCATGCCCCTCCCGCACGGGCGCCAGATCCGGCTGACCACCGGAGAGTGGCTCACCCCGCTCGGGCGCTCCCTCCAGCGCCCGCGGGCGAGCGACGGGCGGCCGCTTCCGGAAGATGTGGACACCTTTCCCCGGATCCGCTCGGAAGCGGGGCGTGACCTCGTGGCGGTGGGCGGGATCTTCCCGGACGTGTCGATCGCCGACGACACCCTCACCGTCGCCGAACGCGACCTCCTCCAGGGCGCGATCGACGCCGATGTGCCGCTTCCGCAGCGGATCGCGGAATTCGGCTTCAGCCAGGCCCAGGCGCTCACCGCCCGCGGCGCCGAGCCGACCGTCGACGACGCGGCCTTCCGTGCGTTCCTGGATGACCTCGTGGCCGAGGGCCTCGACCGCGCCCTCCTGGAGGCAGAGGGGATCGAGGACTACCTCCGCTGGCGCGCGGCGCTCAGCGTGGCCGACCGGATGGCCGACGTCGGCGCCCGGGCCTTCTTCCTCCAGGAACGGGACCCGGTCCTGCGCGAAGCGGTGCGGCTCCTGCGCGCCTCCCCCTCGCAGGCCGCCCTCTACGCGGCCGCAGCGCGGGCGGTCGAGCGGCAGGACCAGACGTCCGACACCCGGGGGACGGGGGACCGCGACGAGGCCGAGGCGGAGCCGCCCTCCGGGCGCTGACGCTCGGCGCCTACCGCCCGACCAGGCGGCCCCGCCGGGATGATTGCCCGGCGGAGGGCCCCACGCCGCCGCCCCGTTCAGGGCGCGGGCGCTTCACCCCCGGACTCCGGGTCGCGCCCTCGCGGGTGATGCGCCCGGTGCGCCTCGCGGAGCCACCCGAGGTCGACGTGGGTGTAGATCTGGGTGGTGGTGATGTCGGCGTGCCCGAGCAGTTCCTGGACGGCGGCGAGGTCGGCTCCCCCCTCGATCAGGTGGGTGGCGAAGGTGTGTCGCAGGGTGTGCGGCGAGACCGCCCGCTCGAGGCCCGCCGCCTCGGCCGCCGCCTTCACCACGTTCCAGACCGTCTGCCGACTGAGCGGACGACCGCGCACCGTGAGAAATACCCGTCCCTCGCCCCGCCCGCGGTCGAGACCGCTGCGCACCTCGCGCAGGTAGCGCTCCAGCACCCTCCCCGCGGGTCCCCCCAGGGGCACCAGCCGCTCCTTCGAGCCCTTCCCGCGCACCAGGAGAATCGCTTCGTCGAGGTCGACCCCCGTGAGGGGAAGCTCCGTGACCTCCGACGCCCGCAGTCCCGAAGAGTAGAGCACCTCCAGGATCGCCCGGTCGCGCCAGTACATCGGCGAGTCGGGATCGGGGGCCTCGATCAGCCGCACGATCTCGTCGCGCCGGAGCACGTCGGGGAGCCGCCGCCACGTGCCCGGTGACTCCAGCTGCTCGGTGGGGTCGTGGGTGACCACTCCCTCGGCGAGGCAGAAGGCGAAGTAGGTGCGCAGCGCCGACTGTGCCCTGCGGATCGACGTCGGCGCGAGGCCGTCGTCCTTGAGGTGGTAGGTGAAGTCGCGCAGGTGGTGCGGGGTGACCTGGCCGGGGTCGTCCACCCCGCAGTCCTGCAGGAAGACGAGGAGGCGGCCGAGGTCGCGGCGGTACGCCTCGAGGGTGCGCGCGGCGAGCCCCCGTTCGAAGGCCAGGTGGTCGGCGAACGCCTCCAGATGGAAGTGGCGCCGCACGCCGTCGTCGCCCGGGGGGGTCGCGCTCACCCGTCGTGGTCCCGGCCGCGCCCGGACCCTCCCGGGCTGTCGTCGAGGCCGTCGGGCGAGTCACCCCCCGGGGGGTCGGCGGGGGCGTCGCCTGCGGAGCCGCTGTGCCTCTCGTCGTGGCGGGTCGACCACCACCACCACCCGATCAGTCCCGCCAGCACCACCGCCACCCCGAGGAGGGTACGGTTGGCTCCGGCGAGCCACGCCTCCACCGCGCCCAGATTGCGACCGGCGATCGTCCCCGCCCAGATGAGTCCGCCGTACCAGAGGATCGAGGCCACCGCGATGGGGACGGCCGTCCGCCAGAATCCGTGATGCGAAATGCCCGCGAAGGCCGGGACGACCGCCCGGAGTCCCGGAAGGAAACGGGCGAGGAAGATGGCGTGGGTGCCCCATCGCTCGTAGAAGCGCTCGATCCGCCGGAGCTGCCCGGGCCGCAGGACCCACCGGCCCACCCCGTGCTCGAAGAAGCCTCGGCCGTGGCGGTGTCCCATCCAGTAGACGCCGAGCGCCCCGGCCACGTTGGCCGCTCCGATCAGGATGCCCGCGGTCCAGGCATCGACCACCCCCCGTGCGGCGAGCATGCCGCCCACGATCACGAAGGTGTCGGCCGGGATCGGCGGCACCAGGTTCTCGATCGCCGCTCCGCCTGCGAGCAGAAGGTAGACCGCCCACCCGGGAAGGGTGTCGAGCAGCTCGAGGGCCTCGGACACCGCGGTCGCCGCGGGCGGGTCAGCCGGCGCCCGGGTCCCCCGACTGGGGCACCCGATCGACGAGGGCCACCGCGGGAACAGCGAGTCCCTCCCCCGCCCCGACCCACCCCATCCCCTCGTTCGTCTTTCCCTTGAGCGAGACGAAGTCGGAACGGATGCGGAGCACGTCGGCCAGCCGCTGGCGCATGGCGTCGACGAAGGGGCCGATGCGTGGCGACTCCGCGATCACCACCACGTCGACATTGACGACCTGGTAGTTCTCGCGCTCGAGGAGGTCGACCGCGGTCCGGAGGAGTTCCACCGAATCGGCGTCCTTCCACCGGTCATCGGCGGGTGGAAAGTGGCGCCCGATGTCGCCCGCCCCGGCAGCGCCCAGGAGGGCATCGGTCACCGCGTGGCAGATCGCGTCGCCGTCGGAGTGACCCCGGAGACCGGGGTGCTCCGGGATCGTGATCCCTCCGAGAATCAGGGGGCGAGCCGGATCGAATCGATGCGAGTCGTACCCGACGCCGACGCGCACGTCAGCCGTCCCACCTCCGGAGGGCGAGACAGACATTGTGCCCTCCGAAGCCGAAGGAATTGCTCAGCGAGATCGCGACATCGCGCTCGACCATGCCGCCGTGTGCGTAGTCGAGGTCGCAGGCGGGGTCGGGGGTGGTGAAGTTGATGGTCGGCGGAATCCGGCCCTCCTTCATCACCTGCGCGCAGACGATCGCCTCGACCGCCCCGGAGGCGCCGAGAAGGTGCCCCGTCATCGACTTGGTCGACCCCATCACGATCTCGTGTGCGCGCGCACCGAGCACCGCCTTCACCGCGATGGTCTCGTGCTCGTCGTTGACCGGAGTCGACGTGCCGTGCGCATTGACGTAGTCCACCTGCTCCGGCTCGATCCCCGCGTCGCGAAGGGTGAGGCGCATCGCTTCCTGGGCCCCGAGATGCTCGGGGGGAGGCGAGGTGATGTGGTAGGCATCACCCGTCGCCCCGTACCCCACAATCTCGCCGTGGATCGTCGCACCGCGGGCGAGGGCGTGCTCCAGCGACTCCAGGATGAGGGCACCCGCCCCCTCGCCGATCACGAAGCCATCGCGCGTCGCGTCGAAGGGACGGCTCGCCGTCTCCGGCTCGTCGTTGCGGGTCGTCATCGCCTTCATCGCCGCGAAGCCGGCCACCGTCATCGGTGTGATCGTCGCCTCGGTGCCGCCGGCGATCATCATGTCGGCGTCACCCCGCGCGATCGTCCGGAAGCCGTCGCCGATCGCATGCGCCGACGAGGCACACGCCGACACGGTGGCGTAGTTCGGACCCCGGGCCCCGAAGTGGATGCTGATGAGCCCGGCCGCGATGTCGGGGATGAACATCGGCACGAAGAAGGGACTCACCCGACGGGGACCCCGCTCCAGCATGATCCGGTGCTGCTCCTCGAAGGTGCTGATCCCCCCGATCCCGGATCCGAAAATCACCCCGAAGCGCGCCGGATCCACGACCGCCGAGGGATCGTCGGCCGGAACTCCCGCGTCGGCCAGGGCCTCGGCGGCGGCCACCAGTCCGAACTGGGCGAAGCGGTCATAGCGCCGCATCTCCTTCCGGTCGATCACTCCCGAGGCGTCGAAGTCCTTCACCTCGCAGGCGACCTGGGTCGGATAGTCGTCGGTGGCGTCGAAGTGGGTGATCCGTCCCCCCCCGCTCCGCCCTTCGAGCAGGGCCGACCACGCCGATGGGACATCGTTGCCCACCGGCGTGACCGCCCCCATGCCCGTGATCACGACCCGGTGCTGCGGCCGGGTGGACCCGCTGGCTCCCGTCATCGTCTTTCGTGCTCGACCCGGATCAGTTGGACTCTGCGGCGCGCTTTTCCATGTAGCGGATGGCGTCGCCAACCGTCCGGAGGGTTTCGGCATCCTCATCGGGGATGTCGAAGCCGAACTCCTCCTCGAAGGCCATCACGAGCTCGACCGTGTCGAGTGAATCGGCTCCCAGGTCCTCCACGAACGAAGCGTCGTCGGTCACCTTCTCGGGATCGGAGCCCAGCTCGTTGATGATGATCTCACGGACCTTGGATTCGGCGTCGGACATGCCTTTCTCCTCTTGGGTTGCGTACTGGCGAAATCACATGACCATCCCGCCGTCGACGGCGAGAACCTGGCCGGTAATGTAGCGTGCCCCGGGGCCGGCGAGAAAGCGCACGACCGCCGCGACGTCCTCGGGTTCCCCCAGCCGCTGCAGCGGAATGTCCG
>CAYORZ010000042.1:0-400 GCA_964406485.1 uncultured Gemmatimonadaceae bacterium
GACCGCCGGCGTCATGCTTCCGGCGTGCGAGCTGGGCAGCGGTCGGCGTGCCCCGCCGACGGTCGATGCCCACCCGCGGCTGCGTGTAGAAGACCGGCCCGGGGGAGGAAAGCCTGATCAGGATGGCCAGGACGAGCATCAGCGGAGCCATCACGATCAACCCCATCGCGGCCACCACCACGTTGAGCGCCCGCACACTCCGGTGGGTCGGGTCGAGGCTCCGTCGCGAGCGCGCGTGGGTCGTCACTGCGGGTCGGCGGAGCGTCTGGATGCTGCTGGTCACGGTCAACCTCGTGATCGGAAGGTGAATCCTGTCGCTGCACCCCGATCGCAAGGGTTGGTCCACTCCGGACCCCGGTCCTCAAGTCACTGCTATCAATGGACTTGCGCTATCCGCCCT
>CAYORZ010000042.1:410-10263 GCA_964406485.1 uncultured Gemmatimonadaceae bacterium
CCCTCACGGCGTCATGCCGCCGGATTGTGGGGCGAGACCGACGCCTGTGGCGGGCGTGCCACACCCACCGCCCTCACCGGACCCGGATCTCGATCGACCGCCACCGCCCGTGTCGGAAGACCGCCACGCTGAGCACCGCCCGCGTGAAGTGGCCCAGCACGATCGCGGTCCAGATATGGCCCGGCTGGAGCGTGCCGAAGGTCTGGATCACCCAGCAGATCCCGAGCGGGATCGCCAGTTGCGAGATCAGCGAGATGTGGAGGGGACTGCGGGTATCGCCCGTCCCCTGCAGCGCGCCGGTGTAGACCAGCGCCACCGTGATGAAGAGCCCCGAGACCGTGAGGTAGCGGAGCAGTTCCACCCCCAGGGCGACGACGACCGGGTCACGCATTCCGAAGAGGGCGAAGAGCGACTCGGGGATCAGGACGAAGGTGAGCCCGACTCCGATCGCCACGCCCACCCCGATCCGCGACGCGACCCGGACCGCCTCGCCCACCCGCTCCGGGCGCCCGGCCCCGAGGTTCTGACCGGCGACGGCCGCGGTGGCGCCCAGGAGTCCCACCGAAGTCCAGGTGATGAGGGAGAAGAGTTGAGCGTAGCCCACCGCATAGACAGCTTGCGCCTCGGCGCTCCGCTCCAGCGAGCCGACGAACCCGAGGAGAACGACCCCGGCGACGTTCATCGCCACCCCTTGCACCCCGGTGGGCAGCCCGAATCGGAAGAGTTCGCGGATCACCCGCAGGTCGGGCCGCCACCCGAGGGCACGGTCGAAGCGCACGACCCACCCGCCTCCGCAGAGACGCACGAGGGCGTATCCGCTCACGAGGGTGGCGGCCAGGACCGTGCCGATCGCGGCTCCCGTGGTCCCCATCGCCGGGACCGGCCCCACGCCCGCGATGAAGGTCACGTTGAAGAGCACGTTGAGCACCGTCAGGCTGATGCCGAGACGGAGGGGGGTGGTCGCATCGCCGGCCGAGCGGAGCGCTCCCCCCAGCATGAAGAAGATCATGTTGCCCAGGCTGAAGACGAACATGATGCGCAGGTAGGGAAGCGCCTCGGCCTTCTCGGCCGCCTCCGCATTGACCAGATCGAGCAGTCCCGGTGCCAGGAGGTAGCCGAGGGGGGCCATCACCAGGACGGTCATGAAGATCGCGGTGAGGAAGGCCTGGTACACCGCACGGTTGACCCCGTCGGGATCGTTCGCGCCGGTGAAGCGGGCGACGAGCACCCCCATCCCCGTGAAGAGCGAGGCGATGAAGACGACGATCACCAGGTAGATCTGCCACGACACGCCGATGGCCGCGTTGGCCGTGAAGTCGACGAAGTGGCCGACCATGGCGTGATCGACGATCCCCTGGAGTCCCCCGACCACATTCTGGAGCATGGTGGGCCACGCGAGCTTCCAGACGGCCCCGGGGATGGGACCGTCGACGATGGAGCGATCGAACCCTCGTCGCTCCGCCGGACTCAATGGCGGAACAGCCGCCGACCCGTGAACATCATGGCGATCCCTGCCTCGTCGGCCGCCGCGATCACTTCGGCGTCGCGCACCGATCCTCCGGGCTGGATGATGGCGCGCACCCCTGCCTCGGCGGCCGCCTCGACGCCGTCCCGGAAGGGAAAGAAGGCGTCGGAAGCCAGGACGGATCCTTCCACCGACAACCCCGCGTCGCCCGCCTTCCACACCGCCAGACGGGACGAGTCGACCCGGCTCATCTGACCGGCGCCGATCCCCACGGTGGCGCCGTCCCGGGCCAGGAGGATCGCGTTGGACTTCACCCCGAAGATGGCAGCCCAGGCGAAGTCGAGGTCCGCCCGCTCCTCTGCGGTAGGAGCGCGGCGTGTGACCACCGACCAGGCGGAGTCGGGCGCCATGCCGTGGAAGGGGGGACGGGGTGGCTGCTGCACGAGGACGCCCCCGTAGACGCTGCGGAACGTGCGGGGCTCGGGGCGGAGGGAGTGGGCGGCGAGGAAGCGGGCCGCCGCGCGGGCCTCGGGGTCGGGCAGCGCCCCCTCGGGCGCGTCCGCGAGGGGCGGTGGCGGTATCTCCGGAAAGGTGAGCAGCCGGACGTTCTTCTTCTGCGTGAGCACCGCGAGGGCCGCCTCGTCGAAGTGCGGCGCCACCAGGCACTCGATGAAGAGGTCGGAAAGCGCTTCGGCGGTCGCGCGGTCCACCGGCCGATTGACCGCGATTACCGACCCGAAGGCAGAGACGGGGTCGGTCGCCCGGGCGCGGGAGCATGCGGTCGCAAGGTCGTGGCCGACGGCGATCCCGCATGGGGTGGTGTGCTTGACGATCACGGCCGCCGGCCGCGGCGACCATGCGAAGGGGGCCAACGAGAGGAGCGCGCCGTCGAGATCGAGAATGTTGTTGTACGAGAGCTCCTTCCCGTGCAGCTGCTCGAGGGCCGCCACCCCGGCGCTCTCCCCCCCGAGGGGGTGGAAGGTCGCGGGCTGGTCGGGATTCTCGCCGTACCGGAGGGTGCGGCCGGTGGGCGCGTGGACCGTGAAGGGGAGCGGGTCCGTCACCGGGTCCCCTTCGCCGGCGAGGTAGGCGGCCACCGCGGCGTCGTAGGCCGAAACGTGCTCGAAGACCTTCTGCGCCAGCGCGCGCCGGAGGGACGCGGTCTCGGGTGCGTCGACCTGCTCCAGCACCTTCGGGTAGTCGTGAGGGTCGACGACCACCCAGACGTCGCGGTGGTTCTTCGCCGCCGCCCGGATCATCGTGGGGCCTCCGATGTCGACCTGCTCCATCGCTTCCGGAAGGGCCACGTTGCCGCTCGCCACCGTCTCGCGGAAGGGGTAGAGGTTGACCGCCACCAGATCGATGGGGCGGTACCCCGCCTCCGCGAGCTCGTCGCGGTCGCCGGGGTGGTCGCGACGCGAGAGGAGTCCGGAGTGGATCGCGGGGTGGAGGGTCTTCACCCGCCCCTCGAGCATCTCGGGGTGGCCGGTCACGTCGGCCACCTCGGTGACCTCCAGCCCCGCCTCGCGGAGCGCCCGGGCAGTGCCCCCGGTGGAGAGCAGTTCGAAGTCGCGGGCCACCAGGCCTCGTGCGAAGTCGACCAGGCCGGACTTGTCGGAGACACTGAGGAGCGCTCGGCGGGAAGGCATGATATCGGGGGTCGGAGTCGGAGAAGCGCCGGGCGTCAGGGGCCCGGCGTCGCAGCCGGGCCGAAGTGCCCGGGGGTGAGCGAGAGGGGGGTGGGGGTACGCCCTTCCCCGAGGGCGGCGCAGAGGTGGTCCGCTGCCCGCGGGTAGAGTCGGTGCTCCACGGCGATGACGCGTGCCGCGAGCGTCTCGGGGGTGTCGTCGCCGCGCACCTCCACGGGCCACTGGGCAAGGATCTGCCCCCGGTCGTACGCCTCGTCGACCAGATGGACCGTCGCGCCGCTGACGCGCACCCCGGCCTCGAGAACCGCGGCGTGGACGTGGTTGCCCCACATCCCGGCGCCTCCGAATGCGGGGAGGAGCGCCGGATGGATGTTGAGGATGCGCCCGCCCCACCGCTGCACCACCGGAGCGGGGACGAGGCGGAGGTAGCCGGCGAGGAAGATGACCTCGATACCGGCCTCCTCGAGCGTTGCGATCATCTCGGCCGCCACTTCGGCGGGGGGGCGGGCGGCAAGGGGAACGCGGCGGACCGGCACCCCCATCCGCTCCATCCGCGCCTCGGCTCCGCACGCCCGATCGGTGACCAGGAGCGCCGGTGTCCACGGTGCGGCTCCCCCGGCGCGCCGGGCATGGTCGGCGAGCGCCTGGACGTTCGATCCGCCCCCCGAGGCGAAGAGGGCGGCCCGCAGGGGTCGGGGGGCGGAGGTCACGCGAAGTGACCCCGGTAGTGGGGGACGAGAAAGGGATTGTGGCGCCGTTCATGCCCCACCGTGGTCTCGGGACCGTGCCCGGGAAGGAGGCGCAGGTCATCGGGAAGGGTGAGCACCTCGGTGCGGATCGAGCGGATGAGGGCCGACAGGTCGCCTCCCGGGAGGTCGGTCCGCCCGATGGACCCGAGAAAGACGACGTCACCCACGAGCGCGAAGCCCGCCTCCTCGGCCACGACGATGACGTGCCCCGGAGCGTGGCCCGGGGTGTGGCGCACCGTGAACTCGTGCTCCCCGAGGGTGAGGGTGCCGCCGTGCTCCAGGAGACCGGTCGGCGGCGGGAGGGGGGGAAGGCGCAGGCCGAAGAGGGCGGCCTGCCCGACCGCGTCGTCGTAGAGGGGGCGGTCGGCCTCGTGGAGGAGGATGGGGACGCCGGGCCACGCCTCCCGCACCGCCGGGATCCCGTCCAGGTGGTCGATGTGGGCGTGCGTGAGCACGACCGCCTCCAGATGCTCGCCCGAGCGGGCGAGTGACGCGAGCAGCTCCGGGGTCCCCCCTCCGGGATCGACGAGGAGGGCGCGGCCGCTCGCCGGGTCGCGGACGAGGTAGCCGTTCTGGGCGAAGGCGCCGCCCGTGGCCACCCGGACCTCGAGCGCCCCTTCCCCCGCCCTCGTGCGCCCCGTCACCGGACGCTCAGGCGCACCCGCACCCTCGCGGGCGCACCCCGGCATCCTCCAGGGCAGCCTCGGCCTCGGTGGGGGGGCGCCAGCCACCGGAGAGGTCCAGCATGCGGCGCAACGCCCGCTCCGCCCCCACCCGCACCGTCTCGTCGAGGGTCACCTCGTGCGCCTCGTGATCCAGGCACCAGGCGAGCTTGGCCAGGGTGTTCATCTTCATGTTGCCGCAGATCGCCGCCCCCGAGAGGGGCACGAGCGTCTTCAGCGGGTACCGCTTGCTGAGTCGGTCGACGAGCCCGCGCTCGGTCCCGAAGATCAGTTCGTCGTGCTCGGCAGCGAGGTCGACCATCCCGGCCGTCGATGTCACGTAGTCGGCCCGCTCCAGCAGTTCGCGCCGCGCCTCGGGGTGCACGACCACCGGGGCGGAGGGGTGGCGCTCCCGGATGCGGTCCAGCTCGTCGAGGACCATGTCGTCGTGAACGTAGCAGTAGCCGTCCCAGGCGATGATGTTCGTGCGCCCGGTCTGCTGCGCGACGTGGTCGGCAAGGTTGCGGTCGGGGACGAAGATGATGGGACGATCCTTCGGGAAGGACTCCACGATGCGCACCGCGTTCGACGAGGTGCAGCAGATGTCGGAGAGCGCCTTCACCTCGGCCGTGGAGTTCACGTAGGTGACCACCGCGGCGTCGGGGTGCCGCTCCATCAGACGCCGAAGTGCGTCACCCGTGACGAAATCGGCCATCGGGCACCCGGCCCGGAGATCGGGCATCAGGACCCGCTTCCCGGGCGACAGCACCTTGGCGGTCTCGGCCATGAAGTGAACGCCACAGAAGACGATCACGTCGGCGTCGGTGGCCGCCGCCTCCTGGCTCAGGCCGAGGGAGTCGCCCAGGTAGTCACTCACCTCCTGGATCTCGACCCGCTGGTAGTTGTGGCCGAGGATCACTGCGTTGAGTTCCGCCTTCCGTCGCTCGATCCGTCGGGTCAGCTCGTCGCGGGTGAGGGCCGCGTACTCGAGGGTCGTGTCGAGCGGTGCAACGGTCGTGGCGGTCATGGCAGGAGCCGGAGTGGGAGGAGGAGGACTGCCGGTCAGACGGTGAAGGACGATCCGCAGCCGCACCCGGCGGCGGCGTTGGGGTTCCGGAAGCTGAAGCCGGACCCCATCATGCTCGTCACGTAGTCGATCTCGACCCCGTCCAGATACTGGGCACTGAAGGGGTCCACGAAGATGCGGACTCCCGAAAGGGCAAGTATCTCGTCGTCCTGCTCCGGGCCGTCCTCGATGTTGAGCCCGTACTGGAAGCCGGAGCAGCCACCAGGCAGCACCGCGACCCGCAGTCCGGTGTCATTGCTGGATCCGTGCTCCGACATGAACTCCTGAACCTTCGTCACCGCCGTGGGTGTCAGTGTCACCATGCCCGGGGTCCTCCTTCCGACCAGGAAAAGGGGCTTTGACGTCTGGCGGAAAGCTACCATCGCGCCGTGGGGCGGGTCAACGCGCCGGGCGAGCCGTTCCCGCTGCTCCGTCCGCCTCCGGGGAGAGGTCGGCCACCGAATCCACCACCCGGGTCGTCGGGGGGAGTCCTCCGGCCGCTTCCGTCTGCGTGCCGTACCCCGTGCGCACGAGGACCGGCCGCACGCCCGCCGCCACTCCGGCCGCAAGGTCGGCGTGCTTGTCGCCCACCATGAGCGAGCGGGAGAGGTCGATCCCGAGGCGGTGGGCGGCCTCGAGCAGCATTCCGGGCGCCGGCTTGCGGCAGGCGCAGGGGCCGGTAATCTCCGGGAGGTGGGGACAGTGGAGGACGAGGTCGAGCGCCACGCCCCCGTCGGCGAGGAGGGCCTCGAGGCGCCGGGTCACCGCCTGGTAGTCGGCTTCGGTGAACCGCCCACGGGCGATCCCGGACTGGTTGGTGACCACCACCGTGTACCACCCCGCCTCGCGGAAGCGCCGGAGGGTCTCGACCGCGCCCGGAACCGGGATCACTCCCGCAGGGTCGGCGAGGTAGTCGGCCTCCTCGATGAGGGTGCCGTCGCGGTCCAGGAAGAGGGCGGGACAAGGGGCAGCGCTCACTCCCCTCCCCCCCCGACGAGTTCCCGGCCCACCGCCGCGAGCAGCGCCTCCTCGTCGGCGGGGCGCACCGTGCGGGGGTCGAGGTGCAGGGCACCGTCGACGATCCGCCCGATCACCGGCACCCGCCCACGGCGAAGCCGCTCCGCCAGCGCGCCCACCCCCCCCGCCGGGTCCGCGATCCGGACGACGCGGGTCGGGAGTTCGTGCCCCGGACACGTGCCTCCCCCCACGCGCCCCACCGACGCCACGACCTCGACGGTCGCCCCACCCCCGAGGACACCCAGGTGGTCGGCCCACGCCCCCGCGCGGGCGGCCAGCTCGGCCACCGGCACCGTGAGCATCGCGAGGACGGGCACCCGCTCCCTCACCGTCTCGGGGTCGCGGTAGAGGCGGAGGGTGGCCTCGAGTGCGGCCAGCGTCATCCGGTCGACCCGGAGGGCGCGCGCGAGGGGGTTGCGGCGCAGCCGTTCGACGAGCGCCCCACGCCCCGCGATGATGCCCGCCTGCGGTCCTCCGAGCAGCTTGTCTCCGGAAAAGAGCACGAGGTCGGCCCCGCGCCCGAGCGACTCGCGCGGGGTCGGTTCGGGGGGCAGCCCGACCGAGGCAGGGTCGACGAGGAGCCCCGACCCCACGTCGTGCAGGAGGGGAACGCCGTGGGAGCGCGCCACCGCCCCCAGTTCCTCGAGGGTGGGGGACTCCGTGAAGCCGACCATGCGGAAGTTCGACCGATGCACGCGAAGGACAGCGCGGATTCCATCGTCACCACCGAAGGCGGCCTCGTAGTCGGCGGCGCGGGTCCGGTTGGTACTCCCCACCTCCACCACCCGCACTCCGCTGCGCGCCACCATCTCCGCGATCCGGAAGCCGCCGCCGATCTCGACCAGCTCCCCTCGCGAGACCGCGACCCCCGCCCCCGCGGCCACGGTCTGCACCGCCAGGACGAGGGCCGCGGCGCAGTTGTTGATGACGAGGGCGTCGTCGGCCCCCGTCAACTCGACGAGAAGGCGGCGGCAGTGGTCGTGGCGGGACCCCCGCGTGCCCGACGCGAGGTCGAATTCGAGGGTGGAGTACGCTTCCGCCACCTCGACCATCGCCCGGCGCGCCTCCGGGGCCAGCGGAGCCCGCCCGAGGTTGGTGTGGAGCACCACCCCCGTGGCATTGATCACCCTCCGCAAGGTGCCGCTGTCCTCCGCTGCGAGCCGGCGCTCGGCGGCCCGCAGGTAGGGGCCGGGGTCGGCCGGATCGTGGGGCCACCCCCCCTCGGGGAGGGCCGCGCGGGCGTGGGCCACCGCTGCGCGCACGGCGTCGGCCACCCGGAAACGGGAGTACCGCGCGAGGAGAGACGCTGCCTCGTCGCCGTCCAGGAGACGGTCCACCCCCGGGATCCGGCTCCGGGGGTCGCTCATCGCCGGAGCGGTCCGGACCTACCCTCCGTCGGCGACCCCGCTCCGGTCGTGTCGGGCACCACCCCGGTCGTGTCGGGAGGCATGGAGTCCGGGGCGGCGCGGGGCGGATCGGGTGGGAGGCGGAAGAGGCCCTCGCTCCCCTCCCCCACGACCCCCGCCACGTTGGCAAGCGGCCCCAGCACCACCGTGTAGAGCGATCCTCCTTCGATCGGCCCCCTCAGAAGGAGGATCATCTCGCGCTCGGGCACGCGCTGCCCGTCGGGGAGGAAGTCGCGGCGGGCAGCAGGGGCGCGGGCGGGCGGAGGGGCACCCTGGGCGACGGCGGTGTCGGTCGGGGGGTCCCGGACCACCAGGGTGTCCGCGACCGCGGGGGGATCGGTGGGCTCACCGGGCTCCTCGTCTGCCTCGGCTTCCGCTTCCATCCGCATGCGGTACTCCCACGGGTGGAGCGCCTCGAGCACGCCCGGGGTGTCGCCCGAATCCCGGTAGATCCCCCGCACTACCCCGACGAGGGACTGCTCCGGGTCGAGGGCATCGTCGAAGGTCAGGCGGAGCGTGGTGGAATCGATGCGCGACCCGTTCGTGACCTGCGGAGGCGTCGTGTCGGGGAGCATCACCCAGAACGAGGTGAGGAGCGTGTCGGTCGCCCCCACGGAAAGCGGCTCTCCCACCCCCTGCATCTCGAAGGGGTCGGGGAGGTCGTTGCGGTTGAGGTCGTCGAAGGCCTCGAGAGCGTAGACGCCCGTCGGAAGGAAGCGCATCACGAAGACTCCGCTCGAGTCGGTCATCGCGGTGTAGCGCACCGAGTCGGGCGAGATCGCGACGACGGGGATCTGCCCGACCGGGTCGCCGGTGATGCGGTCCCAGATCTCGCCCGCGACGACGTTGGGCGCGAAGTCGGGCCCTGTCGTGAAGACCCACTCGAACGGATCGAGCATGGTGTTGTTGAAGCGGTCCTGGATGACCGGCAGCACCGTCACCCGATAGACGACGCCGGCGCGGAGTCCCCCCTCGATCTCCACCTCGATGGCATCGCCCTTGTGGCGCACCTCGACCTCGCCCGTTCGCGGCGAGATCTGCACCGCCTGATCGAGCGTCCCCCGATCCGGACGTTCGGCGAGCGCTTCGTCGAACTGGATCCGGATCGAGCGATTCCCCGGCTCGACCCGGGCGAAGGTGTCGGGGCGCACGCTCACGATCACCGGCGGCCGGCGATCGGCCGGCCCCCCCGAGGGAGGCACCTCGCGCGCGCAGGCACCGGCGAGCGCCACGCCGAGCGCCGCCGCCACCGGCAGGAGCGGGCGGAGCACGGAGGCCCGGAGGGCGGAGCCGATGCGACCCATGGCGGCTACGGCCGGCCTTCCAGGAGGTCGAGCTTCTGCTCGAGCCCCCGCAGCTGCTCGGTGGCCGTGTGCAACTTCTCGCGCTCCTTCGCGACCACTTCGGCCGGCGCCCGCTCCACGAAGGCGGCGTTCGCCAACTTCCCTTCCGTCGAGGCCTTCCGGCCGCGCACCCGATCGATCTCGCTGCGGAGCCGGTCGCGTTCCTGCTCGAGATCGATCACCCCTTCCAGGGGGAGGAAGAGCTGCGCCCCGCTCCGCAGGACGGCGTGCGCCCCGATCGCTCCCTCGACCGGCGGCTCCCAGAGGATCCCGGTGATCCGGCCCATCCGTTCCAGCGTCGCCGCCTGGGCGAAGAGGGTGGCCCGGAGTCCCGACTCCCCTTCGGTGACGTGCACCGCCACGCCCTCTCCCTCGCCGACGCCGTACTCCTTCCGGAGGGACCGCACGGCGGTGAGGAACTCCTGGAAGTCGGACACCTTCCGCTCGGCTCCGGGGTCGCTCCACCCCTCCGAGCCGCGCGGCCACGGGGCGATGA
>CAYORZ010000043.1:0-7355 GCA_964406485.1 uncultured Gemmatimonadaceae bacterium
GCCCCGAAGGCGCCGGTGACCTTGAGCAGGAGCACGTAGGCGATGGTCGTCCCGAGCGAGATGCCCACGCCGAACGCCGCCCCGCCTCGACGGGAAC
Source organism: uncultured Gemmatimonadaceae bacterium (assembly GCA_964406485.1). Classification (GTDB taxonomy): domain Bacteria; phylum Gemmatimonadota; class Gemmatimonadetes; order Longimicrobiales; family Gaopeijiaceae; genus Gaopeijia. Next base: position 98 of record CAYORZ010000043.1, read on the forward strand.
TCGTGGCGAGCGGCGCCCCCAGGAGGATGATGACGAAGGTGGCCACCGGGATCGCGAGCTTCTGCTCCTTCTTGGTGCGCAGCTCTCCCGACTTCCCCCCGCCGCGTTCCACGATCTGTGCCTGGCGCTCCAGCTCGTCGTAGGTGAGTTCGTCGGCCTCGAGCACCTCGTCCATCAGCTGCTCCGGCCGCTCGACAAGCGAGGGGATCCGCATGCGCTGGAAGCGCGTGGCCGACTCCACCCCGTCGGGCCAGATGCGCCGGTACTCGCCGTCCTCGAAGAGCCACCCCCCCCGCTCGGGGTTCCACACCGCCTGCGACGCCTTGGCGTGCACCACCACCGAGTCGTCTCCGCGTGCGGGGTGGTGCAGCCCGATTCCCGACATCCGGGGGCGCACGGTCTCGAGGCGCTGGACCGCGAGCACGAGGCCGTCTTCGGCCTGGTAGACGAAGTCGCTCCGCCACTCCCGCCCCGTGTTGCGCGCCTCCAGGATCGCTGTCGCCTCGCGCTTGCTCAGCGGAACGAGGTCGGTGGTCAGGAGGGCTGCTCCCGTCAGGATCGCCCCGATGACGAAGATCGGAAGAACAAGCCGGTGAAACGAGATGCCCCCCGCCTTCGCCGCCACGATCTCGCGGTGCGAGGTCATCGCGTGCACGGTGAAGACCGCCGCGATGAGGCCCGCCATCGGGAACGCCCACTGGATGTATTCGGGGAGGTTGAAGAAGTAGCCCCGGGCGATCTCGCCCATGCCGAGGTCGGCGGCGAGGTAGTTGTCGAGCTTCTCGGTCATGTCCCCCAGGATGAAGAGCGGGGGGGTCGCGAGCAGCGAGACGAAGAAGAGCTTCAGGAAGGTCCACGCCACCCAGCGGTCGAGGATCCTCATGCCGACACCTCACCGCGCCGGCGACGGAAGGGGCGCATGAGCCCCGTGCGCACGGTGTAGAAGAGGTCGTCCCACCCGCCACCTCGCATGGTGGCCGTCTCCCGCCCCATGTTCCTGACCATCCAGAGGGCGAGGGCGCCGAAGATGAGGTTCGGGGCCCACATCGCGATCACGGGGGGAAGGATCCCGTGCTCGGCCAGGTCCTCGCCCCCGATCAACCCGACCCAGTAGATGGCAAAGATTACCGACGACGCCCCGATCACGAGTCCCAGTCCTCCACGAGGAAAGCGGATGGCGAGCGGAATGCCGAGGAGCACGAAGACGACGCAAGCGAACGCCAGTGAATACTTCTTGTGGATCTCGACCTCGTAGCGGTAGGTGCGCTGCTCGGCCGAGGCCACCTGCTGTGTCAGGGTGTTGGCGGCCTGGAGCGCCTGGTAGGTGACCTGGTCGCGGACCATGATGGCGCGTGGCGCGCCGGGCTGTGGCTGGGCCGCTGCCACCGCCGTTGCGGCGGCCTCGGGGTCGTCGACCGGCAGATCGAGGGCGATCCGCACCGTCTCGAGGGCCCGGGCCCGCGAGCGTTCCCGATGCTCACGCATGTCGATCTGCGCCATCTCCACCTCGTCGCGCAACATGGCGATCGTCATCTCGCGGTCGCCGCGCTGGCTGGCCGACATGTTGCGCTCCATGGCGTTGCCGATGCCGCGGAAGGGCACGATCTGCCGCGAGAAATCGACCGCCTGGAAGGCCCCGGGGCGCTCGTGGTCCGTCTCGTAGATCACCCCGTCGTAGAGGGTGAGGTAGAGGTCCGTGCGGTCGGCGTTGAGAGCCATGTGCGCGCTGTCGGCGTAGGTTACCCGACGGCGCAGCATGTTCGAGGCGGGCAGGATCCAGACGTCGCTGAGAGTGCTGGCCTGATTGTCGATGGTGGCCGCGCGGATGTAGACGACCTCTCCGGTCTCCTGCGACTGGATCCGGTTGAGTACCTGTTCACGGAGGCTGAAGGTGGGACTCTTGCGGTTGATGTCGAGCAGCAGGTTCTTCAGGCGATGATTCGCTTCGGGGAGGACCTGGTCGTTGAAGTAGAGCATGACCCCGCCCGTGATCGCGCCCGCGATGAGGAGGGGGGTGAGGATCCGCTTCGGCGGAATGCCACCCGCCTTCATCGCGGTGATCTCGTTGTTCGCCGCCATCTCGGTGAAGGCATGGAGGACGGCGACGAGAACGGCCATCGGGAGGGTGAGCGCCACCGTGTGCGGGAGCGAGAGGATCATGAATTCCATGATCACGTCCCACCCCAGCCCCTTGCCGGCCAGACTCTCCATGCGCTGCGCGATCGCGTTCAGGAAGAGCAGCCCGGTCAGCGCCGAAAGGGCGAAGAGAAAGGGGCCGAGCGACGCCTTGAGGAGGTGGCGGGTGAGAATCGGCATGCAGGACGGCGACGGTGGGCAGATGTAGCGATGGACGCGTCTGCTACACGTCGCGCCCGGCAGCGATCCCCGCGCCCCGCGAGCGGCTGATCTCCGGCGATGGCGCTGCTCGTCCTTCTCTCGTTGGCCACCCTGGCGACCGCGCAGCCGTACGGCTTCGGGGGTGGAGAGGGGGACGTCGCCCGGGCCGTGGCACCCGCCGACACCCTTCCGCCGATCGACTTCTGGGCGGAAGGGCTCCTCGACCCGCCGCCGCTGGCGCGAGGGGGGGAGCGTGCGGTGGTGACGCTGGGACTCGCACCGCGCCCCGTGGTCGTTCCGGGGGGTCCGATCCGCGCCCCCGATCCGGTGGCCGAGCGGATCCCGTGGCTGCTGGAGAGTCCGGCGCCGACGCTCCGCGGCGGCATCCGCGAGCCGCAGCGCGCCGACGGCTTCGTGCGCCAGGCAACCCGCGACTTCCTGCGGAGTCGGGCGGCCGCCGGCGCCGGGCCCCCGCCGCTGCTCCCCTTCCTACACCCCGCGCCGGTGCCGGACCGCGTGGTCCGCGCGGGCGACGAGGGCTTCGTGGACCGCTACACGGAGTTGGGACTGCGGGTGCGCGGCCGGGCGGAGGTCGGCGGGGACTGGACCCGCTTCCGCCCCTGCACGAGCCAGTTCCAGGAGAGCTGCGTGCCCTCGGTGCTTCCGCAGCTGAGCCCCGAACTGAACCTCGCCGTCGAGCTCCAGGGCTCGGTCATGGAGCGCGTCTCGGTCGAGGTGGACTACGATCAACTGCGGGAATTCGGAGAGACGAACACGATCTCGGTCGTCTACGACGGCGCCGAAGACGACATCCTGCGGCGGCTCGAAGTGGGCGACGTCACCTTTCGTCTGCCGCAGTCCCGCTACCTGACGCAGGGGATCCCGGCCGGCAACTTCGGCTTCCAGGCAGAGGGCCAGTTGGGGCCTCTGGAGTTCAGCGGGGTGTGGGCCGAACAGCGCGGCGACCTCTCGTCGCGGGAATTCCGCCTCACCGGGGTCGGCAACCAGCGGCGATTCGTGCAGGAAGACACCCTGGTGCTCGACGACGCGGATTACGTGAAGGGGCAGTTCTTCTTTCTCTTCGATCCGGCGCAGATCAGCGGGTACCCGCACATCGACATTCTCGACCTCGACGCGGGGGCCGCGCCGGCTTCGGTAGTGCCCGGGGCTGCGCCGATCCAGCTCTACCGCTTCGAAAGCGACCCCGTCGCCCGCCAGCAGGTGGAGGGGTGGATCCAGGCCGACGCGGTGGCCGAAGGCGACGGGGGGGTGATGGAGGAATCGGGGTGGTTCCGCTACCTCGAGCCGGGACTCGACTACGTGGTCCACCCCTCCGGGCTCTGGGTGGTGCTCCGCAATCCCCTCTCGCGCGACGAAATGCTCGCCGTGACCTACATCACGGCGGTGGGCGACACGGTCGGCACCTACGACCCCGAGCGGATCTACAATGCGGGGGGGCGCCCGCGGCTCCGGTTGCTCAAGGCCTCGGGGGCGAATCACCAGCCGGGGCGGCCGACGTGGGAGCTGGAGATGCACCAGGTCTACCGCGTCTCGACCAACCCCGACGTGGAGCCTGCGTCGGTCGACGTCACGATCTCGCTGGGCGAGCCGTCGGCGGGGCGCACCTTCCGGCGGTCGTCCGACGGGCGCGACATCACCTTCCTGCAGCTCACCGGGCTCGACCGCGACTCCCCCCTCGACCAGGTCGACCCCGGAGTGATCTATTCGCCCTCGTCCGATCTTCTCCTGGGCGCCGGGGCAGTGCAGGGTACGTTCGTCGTCTTTCCCACGCTCCGGCCCTTCCTCGAGCCTCCGCCGCTCCCCCGTCTCGAGCTCACCGCCGACGAGGCGCGCGAGCTCCTCGGTGAAGACGCCAACGCCCGCATCTACACCGCCGAGGACCGGTACGAGCGCGAGGCGGGCGGCCTCTTTCGCCTCACGATCCCCTTCCGGATCCGCAGCGAGGGCGTGATCTCGTCGTTTTCGCTGGGTGCGATCGGGATCCTCCCGGGGAGCGAGCGGATCCGGGTGGGCGACCGCCCCCTCGTGGCGGGCGTCGACTACGAGATCGACCACGAACTCGGGCAGGTCACGCTCCTCGACCCCGAGGCCCTCTTCGCCTCGACGCCCGACGCTCCGGTCCGCGCGACGTGGGAACAGCAACAGGTCTTCCGGGCCGCGCCCACGTCGGTCTTCGGCTTCAACGGACGCCTCGGCGATCCCCGCGGCGGGCAGCTCAACCTGCTTGCCCTCTACCGGGCCGAGAAGACCCTGGTCAACCGCCCCACCCTCGGACTCGAACCGGGGGCGGCGCTCATGGGCGGGGTGAGCGGTCTCTTCGAGCGCGGCCTTCCGGTTCTCGACAGCTGGCTGGCCCGCGTTCCCGGGCTTCGCACCGCGTCGGCCTCGGCTCTGGCGGTCGATGGCGAAGTGGCCCTCTCGCTCCCGAATCCGAACCGGCGGGGCGACGTCTTCATCGACGACTTCGACGCCTCCGACGAGCGCCCGCTCTCGCTCCAGGGGCAGGACTGGCACCTCGGGAGCGCCCCCACCCAGCGTGACGGCGCGCTCGACGTCCTTCCCGGAGTCCTCGACGTCTCGACGGCGGGGCGGGCGGTCTGGCAGCACCGCTGGATCGTCGAGTCATCGCAGGGCGACAGCCTGGGCGTCTTCGAGGGACTGCTTCCGCGTGAAGAGATCGACCAGCAGATCCGGGTCGCCGGGTCGCGGGTGCGCGAGACGGCGATGGCGATCTCGTTCGAGCCCGCCGCGGATCCCGCCGCCCCCAGCTGGGCCTCGATCACCACCCTCCTGAGTCCCACGGGCACCGACCTGACCCAGAGCGAATTTCTCGAGTTCTACGCGCGCGACGGGGAATCGCTCACCCTGGTCATCGATGTGGGACTCGTGAGCGAAGATGCCTTCTTCTTCGACTCCGAAGGGCGCACGTCGGGATTCAAGAACGACGGCACGCCGTGGGGACTGGGGATCCTCGACCAGGAGGCCGACCCGGCGCGCGCCGAGATCTGGGGCGACCAGGCCGACGCCCGGGGGGTGTGGGGCGAGGAATGCGTAGGCGAGCGCGGCCGCATCTTCCGCCTGGGCGACCCCCGCGCCGTCTGCACGCGACTGAACGGGCGCAACGATTCCGAAGACCTCGACGGCAACGGGAATCTGGATCTGGCCGAGCGGAGCCTGCGGTGGGTGGTGCGTCTCGACGGAGCCTCGCCCTACCGCGTGCGCACCCGCGACGAGACGGGGACGGCCTTTCGCCTCTACCGGCTCCCCCTCTCGCCGGCCGGCGCCACCGAGGTCAACGGCCCCATCACCGACGGCGCCATGCGGGCCGTGAAGCATCTGCGCGTCACCGTCACCGGAACCCGCCCCGAGACCGTCACCCTCGCCCGGATGCGGATCGTTGGCTCGCGGTGGCTCAAGCGGGCGGTCGACGGCGTGGTGCGGGGGCTCGTCGGCGACACCGCAGCCCTGGCCGGGCGGGTCGATGTGAGCGCCGTCTCGGCCGTCACCGAGGGCGACTATGCGTCGCCCCCGGGGGTGCTCGAGCAGCTCGCCGACCCCACGAGCGCCGTGGGCGGCACCGGGGTGGAGTTCAACGAGAAGTCGCTGCGCATCGGGGTCGACGGGCTGCTGCCCGGGGACCGCGCCGAGGTCTACTCCCGCTTCCCGCAGCGCCCCCGCAACTTTCTCGACTACGGCGAGGCCCGCCTCTGGGTACTGGCGCGGGCGGGGCGGTGGGGCCGGCAGGAGCCGGTGAACTTCTTTCTCAAGATCGGAACCGACCCCGAGAACTTCTACCTCTACCGCACCCCCCTCCGGGGCGCGGTCACGGGGCAGGTCGCGCCCCCCGACTGGCGGCCCGAGGTGGTGATCGATTTCGGGGTCTTCCAGGACCTGCGCGCCCGCGCCGAAGAGGTGCTCGCCCTTGCGCCGCCCCGCCCCGGCGACCCTCCGCTCACCCTCTGGGCGCGGGACTCCACCTACGCCGTCGTCGTGCGCGACCGCGGGCGCGCGCCGAATCTGGCCGCGGTCCGCGAGATCTCGATGGGGATCCAGAACCGGGGCGATACCCCCTTCGACGGCGAGGTATGGGTCGACGAACTCCGCCTCTCGGCCGGGGTGACCGAAGCCGGGCTCGCCGGGCTCGTCCACGCCACGCTCGACGTCGGCGACGTCGTCCAGACGCGGGTGGGCTTCGCCTCGCGGGGCGCCTTCTTCCGCCAGCTCGACGAACACGCCTCGTATCAGACCGACGACCGCCTCACGGTGACCTCTGTCGCGCGCCTCGAGCGCTTCATGCCGGCGGCGTGGGGGGTCGAGATGCCCGTGAGCCTCGACGTCGACCGCTCGACCTCCGACCCCACCTACCTGAGCGGGAGCGACGTGCGCGCCGACCGCCTCGCCAACCTGCGCCCGACGGGATCGAGCCGCACCCGCGTCGCGCTGGGACTCCGCAAGGTCACCCCCTCGACGCGCCCCCTGCTCGGTCTGCTCGTCGACGGCCTCGAGGCCAACCTCGCGTGGTACCGCACGTCGAACTCGTCGGTCACCTCGCGGGTCGACGCCGAGGGGATCGACGCGAGCGTGGGGATCGAGCGCCGACTCGAGACCCGCGAGATCGACCTGGTGCCGGCCTTCGCGGAACCCTTCGTGCGCTGGCTGCTTCCCGCTGCCCTCGAAGACGCGATCCTCGACACCCGCCTGCGGTGGACTCCGGAACGCCTGAGTTTCGGGACGTCGTATGTGCGACAGGACGCCTCGATCCGGCGTTTCGACCGGATCCTGGAGCGTCCCGAGGACTCGCTGGTCGCCGTCGCCGCCGCCCCGCGCGAACTCCTCGAGACGGTGGCCGAGATCGGTCTGCGCCCGGTCCCCTCGCTCACCGCCGACCTCACCTTCTTCT
>CAYORZ010000043.1:7365-10059 GCA_964406485.1 uncultured Gemmatimonadaceae bacterium
GCGACCTTGTGGATCCCGCCGAAGCGACCCCCGACCCCCGGGTACAGTCCCTTCTCGGCGAGGAACGGCGCCGGGTGGGCGGGCTCGACGTGGGGTGGGAAACGCGCCGCACCCTGCGCAGCCGACTCGCCTTCCGTCCGCGGGTCGTCTCCTGGCTCCGCCACGAAGTCACGTGGGCGACCCGGTACGAGGGGGAACGCAACGCCTCGTTCGTGGGGGCCGTCGCGCAGACGGCGGGAGACACGCTTCTCCAGCTCGAACGCAACGCGGTCGGGGAACGCGACTTCTCCACCCTCGTCTCGTTCGACCCCGCCGAAGTGGTGCGCGGGCCGGGGGCGGACGCCGGGTGGCGGCGCGCACTGTCGCTGTTGCGCCCTCTCACCCTCACCACCCGCGACGGCCTCTTCTCGCGCTTCGACCGCGACCCCGTGCGCCCGGGGGTGGGCTACCAGCTCGGGTGGACCGATCGCGACGGCTTTCTCGTGCTCGACGGCGATTCTGCCGCCACCGTGATCGACCGCGAGATGCGCCGCCTCTCGGGGGGGTGGGTCGCCGGTCCCGTCGAGTTCGACGCCCTCTGGGCCCTGTCGCGCACCGCCACCCTCGACAGCCGGGCAGGGCGCACGGTGCGCACGCTCACCTGGCCCGACCTGCGCGCGCGGGTCCAGCTCGCCTCGGCACCGGCCGGCTCGACGCGCCGACTCCAGGGGGCCACGGTCAGCGCGGGACTCCGGATGGAGGAGCGCGAACTCGAGTACGGCGGGGGCGGGGCGCAGCGCCGCTTTCTCGATGAGGCCGCCTACCCCTGGGACGTCTCGCTCCGCTGGATCGGCGGGCTGACCACGACGTACCGCGGCACCATCGAGACCGGCGTCGGCGAAGACCCCACGGGCGACACCGAACGGGACCGGGTGCAGCACGCCTTCTCGCTCGCGTCGAGCTTTCTTCCCCCCTTCGGCCTCGGCAACCGCCCCGACGGACCCCCCGTGCCCGTGCGCCTCTCCGTGCTGCTGTCGTACGTCTCGGAGCGGGAGTGCCGCGTGCCCCGCAACCGCACGATCTGCGTCCCCTTTCTCGACCAGCTGAACCGCTCCCTCACCTTCTCGCTCGACACCCGGCTCTCGGACTTCGATGTCGGCATCCAGGGGAGCTACTTCGACCGGCAGTCCTTCGTGGGCGAGCGGCGGGGGTCGTCGCAGTTCCAGCTCTCGGTCTTCGGACAGTTCCTGATCGAGGCCGGGGTGCTCGGGCGGCTGACCCCGGGGTAGGCGGTCGCCGCATCGCGCCATCGCGTCGCCCCCGGGGCGGCGCCACCCTCCGCCCATGACCCAGGGCGAGCGCTCCGCAATCCGGACGGCCACGATCGTGGTCCTCCTCTCTGCCGGCCTGCGGTGGGGAGTCGATCAGGCGCGCCCCCGCGGCGACCCCCTGGCGGGTCACGACGACGTCAGCGCCGAACTCGACGCCGCCGCCCGGGCCCGGGCCGAAGACGACGCCCGCCGGAGCCGACCCCTCGAGCCCGGCGAGCGGATCGATGCCAACCTCGCCCCCGAAGCGGAGCTCGACCGGCTTCCGGGGGTCGGTCCGGCGCTGGCGGCGGCGTGGGTGGAGCACCGCGAACGGGTGGGCGGCTTTCGCTCGGCGGCCGACCTGGAAGCGGTGCGCGGGATCGGTCCGGCGACGATCACCCGGCTGGAGCCCCTTCTTCAGTTCTCACGCGCGGGTCCGATGCTCCAACCCCGGGAGGGCGTCTCCGTTGCGTCGCAGGGAGCACCCGCGTCGCCGCGCAGTCCTCCTCCCCTGGATCTGAACCGCGCCGACTCCGCCGACCTCTTGCGGCTTCCCGGAATCGGCCCCGCCCTCGCCGGCCGCATCCTCGCCCGGCGCCGACAGGGTCGATTCGCGCGGGTGGACGACCTGATCGAGGTACGGGGAATCGGTCCGGCGACGTTGGAGCGGTTGCGATCGCTGCTGGAGGTCCGGTAGTGATGAAGTCGGCCGAAATGCGGCGTCGTGGCGCCGTCTTCGGTGTTTTCATTACATTTTGAATAGTGTGATCCCTCGGGGCGCGGCCCCGATTCCACCCCGTTTTCTGCAAAGCGGCAGCATGCCCACCAACGTCGTGCAGGACCGACTCGGCGACCTCTTCGTGCGCGAGAGGCTCATCACCGAGTCCCAACTCGCCGAGGCCCTCCGCGAGGCCCGCAAGGAGGGCACGCGGCTCGGGTACGCCCTGGTGAAGCTGGGATTCGTGTCGGAGCACGACCTCACGGCGCTCCTCGCGCGCCAGTACCGGGTGCCGGCCGTCGACCTCGACGCGATCGAGGTGAGTCCGAAGGTGGTGCGCCTGATCCCCGACGAGGTGGCGCTCAAGCATCTGATCCTTCCGCTCCGGCGGGTGGGGCGGATGCTGACCGTGGCGATGGTCAACCCGTCCGACCTGGGCGCGATCGACGACCTGAAGTTCATCAGCCGGCTCGACATCGAGCCGGTGATCGTGGGCGAGTTCACGCTCCGCAAGCACCTCGAGAAGTACTATTCGTCAGCCGAGGACCGGATGACGGAGATTCTCGAGGACCTGATCGACGAGCAGGATCTGGAGTTCGTCGAGGAGCAGGAAGAAGACGTCTCGGTCGCGGCCCTCCAGGCCGAGGTGAACAACGCCCCCGTGGTGAAGTTCATCAACGGGCTCCT
>CAYORZ010000044.1:0-10035 GCA_964406485.1 uncultured Gemmatimonadaceae bacterium
GTGAAGGTCGATCGCCTGGTGGCGTCGCGGGCCGAGAAGGCCGCCCTGCGGAAGGAGAATCTCGCGCTGCGCGTGGAAAACGTGCAGCTGAAGGAGGGAGGGGTCGCCGCCCGCTACGGCGAGATCGTGGGGGAGTCGGCGGCCATGCAGGAGGTCTTCCGCTGGATCGAGCGGGTGGCGCGGAGCGATTCGACGGTCATCGTCTACGGGGAATCGGGGACGGGGAAGGAACTCGTGGCTCGGGCGGTGCACGCGGGAAGCCGCCGGCGGGAGCGCCCCTTCATTCGCGTGAATTGCGGCGCCCTCGCCGACGGACTCCTCGACTCCGAGCTCTTCGGGCACGAGAAGGGGGCCTTCACCGGGGCGGAGCGGCGGCGGCGGGGGCGTTTCGAACTCGCCGACTCGGGCACCCTCTTCCTCGACGAAGTCGCCACCATCAACCACGCCACGCAGGTGCGCCTCCTGCGCGTCCTGCAGGAGCGCGAGCTGGAGCGGGTCGGGGGCGAAGAGACGGTTCCCGTCGACGTGCGGATCGTGGCCGCGACCAACACCCCCGCCGAAGAACTCCTCGAGGGGGGCGACTTCCGCGAAGACCTCTTCTACCGCCTGCACGTGGTCCCCATACAACTCCCGCCGTTGCGGGCGCGCATCGATGACGTGCCCCTCCTCGTGGCGCACTTCCTGGAGAAGCTCCGCCCGCGCACGGGATCGATCGTGCAGGAGGTCGCGTCGTCGGCGCTCGATGCGCTCATGGCGTACGACTGGCCCGGCAACGTCCGCGAGCTGGAGAACGTCGTGGAACGGGCGCTGGTCCTGGCCGAGCATGAAGTGCTGCGCGCCGACGACCTCCCCCCGCTCGGCGAGAACGGCCGCACCCTCCCCCTCTCGGAGGGGCCCTCGTCGCTCGTGGGCGAGACCTTTCCCGACGGGGGGCTGGACCTCAACCATGCGATGGAGGGCCTGGAGGAACGACTCTTGCGGCAGGCGTTGGAGCAGGCCGGGGGCGTCAAGGCCGAAGCGGCCCGTTTGCTAGGTCTGAAGCCGAGTGCCCTCTACTACAAGTTGGAGAAGTACGGGATCGAGGCGTGAGAAACCGACGCGCGTCCACAGCTTTTCGACGTTGGGGCCGGGTGATCCACCCGGCCTTCGTCGTCCTGTGTCTGTGCGCGGTGCCCGGCAGTGCCCTCCCTCTCCCGGCGCAGTCCGACCCCACCCTCGAGGTGCTCCAGCAGGAGACGCTGCGCTACCGCGCCGCCGAAGACGCCCACCAGGCGGCGGTCACGGCCCGCCAGGTCGTGCAGTCGACGTTCGACGCCACCCTCGACTCCGTCCGGGCGGCGCGAGCCACGGGTGACCAGGAGGCCTTCGATCGCGCCTCCGAGCGCAACATGCTGCTGGCCCGCGACCTTTCGCGGATGGACCGCCGCGTGGAAGAGACGTCGGAGGCGCTGAAGGCGGCCAGGCGGCAGCTGCTCGAGGCGATGGACGCGCGGGTGGGGGTGCTCCTCGAGCGGCAGGACCAGGCCACGACCCCCGCCGAGGCCGAGCGGGTGGGGGCGCTCATCGCCGACCTCTACCACCAGTACCGGGAACTCGAGGAGTCGTCGGACATCCTCACGCCCCAACCTGTGGTCTTCGCCGGGCGGCTCTCGTACACGCCCCGCGACACCCCCAGCCGTCTCAGTCAGAAGCTCGAGCTGGCGACACGCCGGATCGAGGAGATCGGGGACCGCATCACCGAAGCCGACGAGCGGATTCGCGGGATCCAGGACCGGATCCGCCTGGCCCGCCAGTCCGACAACTTCCAGTCCTCGCTGGGGCGCTTCGATGACACCGCGGTGCCGGTGGGCGCTGCCGGCCAGCGGCGGACCGCAGGAGACCCCGCGGTCACCGACTCCACCGGGGTGCGCACCGAACCGCAGAGTCTGGAAATGCAGCTCGAGGGGTGGCGGGAGCTGAAGGTACAGCTGGAGGCGATGCTCGAGAGCCTGATCGTGGTGCGCGACGAACTCCTGCTCCACGTGGGTGAGCAGACGTCTCCCCCGGCCGCGGCGGGAGCTCCGTGAGGCCAGCGCTCGCCGGAATCGCCCTCGTCGTGGCGGCCGTCCTGGCCCCGCGCCCGGTGGCCGGCCAGCAGTGGCTCGACCTGGTGGTCACGGCCGGAGTCTCGGGCGAGAACTACGACGGCAATCTGGCGAGCGTGACCGTGCCGGTCGTGGACTCGGCCAACGACGTGGGCGCCGCCGTAGGGGAATTCGGGGTGCGGGGCTCGGCCCGGCTCCTCGACGGCCCGAACACGAGCCTCATGGCGTCCTTCGATCTCGGGATGCGCCAGTTCCTCGCTTCCGGCTTCGAGGCCCGAGACTACGCCCCCCGGGAGCGATCGGGGCGGGCGACCCTTCAGTGGCTGCAGCGGGCCGGGCGCTTCGGCGTGGCGCAGCTGTCGGTCGAGGGGTGGCGGAGGGCCGTCAACGACCGTCCCCCGATGCCGCTCTTCCTCCAGCCGGGCTACACCCGTCTGGCGGGCAGCGGGCGCTTCACCTTCCCCACCTTCGACGGCGTCACCTTCGACCTCTCGGCCGAAGTCGAGCAGGCCGACTACGACGCCCCCCTCGGGCTCGAGCAGATCCACCTTCTCGACCGGAAGGCGCGGGCGGTCGAGATCGGGGCGAGCTGGGGTGACAGCTGGCGGGTGCGCTTCTTCGGATCCCTCCGTCACACCGACTACGAACAGCAGGTGAGCTTCGATCCCACCGACCCCTTCCGGCGCGACCAGGCGGTCACCCTGGGCGGCGAGTGGCGTTCGTCGTCGTCGTCGGCCTTCCGGGCCGAGGCGGGGGTCGAGGGGATCGTGAACCGTTCCAACTCCCGGCGTCCCGAGTACGACGCCTTCAGTGCGCACGCGCTCGTCGGGGTCCCCCTCCCCTGGTGGGGACTCGGGGTGAACGCCTACATGGTGGTGGCCGGAAAGAGCTACGTCTCCGAGACCCCGTTCGCGCGGCTCGTCCCCGGAGAGGAGGCCGACAACGCCTCGGTCTTCTACCTCGACGTGAATCGCGAACTCGCGCCCAACCTCGACGCCTCCATCCGGTTCGGGTACACCCGGGGCGAGACCGACATCGGCGACGCCTACTTCCAGCGCTACGGGATGAGCGTCTTCCTGAACTACCGCCCCTGGCTGCGCTGAATCACGGGCCGTCGGACGCGTTCGCCTCGCCGGACGACGCCTCCGCCACCCCCCACGCGAGCCACTCGCCGTCGTGCGAGATCGAGATGCCCACGCGCTCCAGGGGCCTGCCGTCGAGGTGCAGATAGGGGGGGCGCCGGCCCGTCACGCCCGGGGGACAGATCACTTCGAGACGGGACTCCGCGATGGCCATCCGCCGGGCCGCCTCGCGCCGGACCCCCAGTCGGGCGAGCGCCGAGGGAAGCCCGCGCACCGTGTCGCGCTCGCGGGCAGTGAAGCGCTCCTCGCGGAGTTGATCGAGCGGGGCGCCGCCCATCTCGGTGTGCACCGCGTCGAGGCGCCGGGCCGTCCAGGCGTCGGATGCCGCCGTCGCCAGGGGACGGGCGACCACGGCCAGCCGGTCGGCGGTGACGTCGAGTTCGAGGTTGAGGCGGATTCCCTCGTAGTCGACGCGCGCGTCGTCCAGCGCGACCTCGAAGCGGGCGTGGGCGAAGGTGGGCGGATCCCCGCGAAGAAGGGTCACAGCCTTGAAGGCCGCCTCCTTGGCACCCCAGTGCAACCAGAAATCCCGGATGGGATCGGGACTGTCGGCTACCCACTTCGCCTCGGACGGCGAGAGGATCCGCCGGACGGTGCGTTCCTTCGGCAGCCCCCGCAGCCGGCGGTGGCGGCGGTCCATCACATCGACCCCGACCACCGAAGAGGGACGGAGCGGGCCGGGAAGGCGAGGCGTGTCGCGGCCCATCACCCGACCCCGAGGGCCTCGCGTACCTCCCGGGGGATCCGGGTCGGTCGGCGCCCCGGGCCGATCCAGACGAGCGTGACCAGCGCGCGGGCGAAGTGACGCTCCGGGTGGGCGGGGTCGGCCGCCACCTGCTCCAGCGTCATCGAGGTGTTGCGCGCGTGGAGCGGGCGGGTGGTGATCCGCAGCCGCTGCCCCATGCGGACTTCGGCCTTGTAGTCGACCTCGATCCGGACCACGTGGATCCCCGTCCCCTCGGCAAGGAGCCGTTCGGCGGGGAAGCCCGCGGCGGCGAAGGCGCCGAAGCGCGCGAACTCGAAGTGGTTCAGGTAGACGGCGTGGTTGAGATGGCCGAAGCTGTCCATCTCGTAGCTGCGCGCCTCGGTCTCGAGGTGGAAGACCCGCGGCTCGGGAACGCCGGCGCCCGTCATGCCTCGGCCAGGACTTCGAGAGCACCGGGAATGATCTCGACCTCGAGCTCGCCCCCCGGGGCGGTGAAGATGTCGCCATCGGCCTCGAAGCGGATCGTTCCGGCGGAGCGGGCCGTGAAGCGGGGAGCGTCGAACATCCGGACCTCGTCGGAGGCCGCGTGGCGCCCGCGGCCCGCAGCAGCGAAGAGTTGCATGCGACGGAGCGGGGGGGCGTCGCCGATCATGCAGGCGTGCAGGAGCCCGTCTTCGACCGACGCGCGCGGCGCGATCCGGAATCCACCCCCGAAGAAGGGCGAATTGCTGATGGTCACCATGAGGCACTCCAGCCGCTCCCGCCTGCCGTCACAGGACTCGACCTCGACCTCGATCCCCGGAAAGCGGAGCAGTTGCTGGACCGCGGTCACCTTGTAGAGGACCTCGCCCTTCAGAAAGCGGGCCCGGGCGGCGGCGTCGACCACCGCGATGTCGAAGCCGATGCCGACCACGTTGAGAAAGTGGCGGGACTCGGCGGGTCCGGTGGGGGGAGTGTGGTCTCCGGGGACTCCCGGATGGCTCGGGGTGCGCACCCGTCCTGCGTCGATCCGCCGGGTGTGTCCGGCCGCGAGAACGCGGACGGCCGACTCCGGGTCGGCGAAACGGAGTCCCAGACTCCGCCCGAAGTCGTTGCCGGTCCCGGCCGGGAGGAGTCCCAGCCGGATGTCGGTGCGCCCCGAGGCGAGGAGGCGGTCGGCGACGTGGCTCCAGGTGCCATCGCCTCCGACCGCCACCACCGTGTCGTACCCGGCCGCAATCGCTTCATCGGCCAGCCGGTACTCGTCTCCCGGCGTCCGGGTCACCGCATATTCGAAGCCGGGGAGGTGGCGTTCGAGCAGTTCGAGGTAGAGACCCCGCCGCCGCTCGCCGCGCCCCCGTCCGGACGCCGGGTTGAAGAGTACGAAGGTGCCCCTTCCCTTCCGACTCAGAGCGGCTCCATCTCCTCGAAGGTCTGGATGCCGGCCCGATACCACTCCTCGCGGATCGGATAGCTCGCGACCTCGTCGATGGTGATCCCTTCCGTCATCGGATGCGGGTGGAGGATCAGCTCGCCGTTCTCCTCGTCGTGCTCGGAGTGGGGCGCGTCCATGAAGATGTTGACCTTGTAGCGGTCATCACCCTCGATGGAGAAGCAGTGGTACTGGTTCACCGCGGGCTCGAACTTGCGCTCGGTGATCGTCATCTCCATGACCGGCGCCCCGTCGTCGCTCACGACGAGCTTCATGCGGTCGTCGAACTCGGTGAACTCGAAGTCGACGTCCTTCATGTAGTGCGGGAGCTTCCACTTCTCGATGGCGTGCTCGCGCGACGCCTGGGTGCTCGTGGCGACCATGAAGGGGAAGAAGGCGGCCTTGGGCAGCGGCTTCCCGGGCTCGATCCGGGGCGGAGTGATGATCGCCATCACCACCTCGTCGTACGCACCGACCTGGCTCTCGGTGAACTGGAAAGCCAGCACGGCGAGGACGCTCCTCGTGTGGATTGCCTCGACCGGCTCGAGGTGGGGGGGGATCAGCTTGCGCGCATCGGTGGTGGCCATCTGGAAGAAGCCGCCGATGCAGTTCTGGAATCCGTACCGGGTGAGCACCATGTGAATCTTGCCTCGTTTCAGGAGTCGTGACCCAGTCTCGTGCGCAAACCCACCCGACGGTGCGGCCGGGTGGGAGATGGAAGCGCCCCGAGAGTCCCTCAGATGATCTGGTAGCGCTTCAGGACGTCGGCGATGATCCGGGCCCCCTCCTCGAGGTCCTCGCGGGAGTGCGCGGCGGAAATCGACATCCGGAAGCGCGACTTGTGCTTCCCGACCGCGGGGTACTTGACCGGATTGATGAAGATTCCCTCGTGCAGGAGCGCCTCGCCGATCTCGAAGACCTTGGCGTCGTTGCGAACCATGATGGGAATCACCTGCGACTCGGAGTCGCCCGTGTCCACCCCGGCATCGCGCAGCAGGCCCTGCATGAAGGCGACGTTTTCCCACAGCTTCGCGCGGAGTTCCGGTTCGGCCCGAGCCAGGCGGAGCGCGGCGGTGATGCCGGCGACCACCGTGGGGGCGAGGGCGCACGAGAAGAAGCGGGAGCGGGAGAAGCCGCGGAGGTAGTCGACGAGAGCCTCGCTCCCGGCGACGAATCCGCCCTGGCCTCCCAGGGACTTCGAGAAGGTGCCGATGTGGATGTCGATCTCGTCGTCGAGTCCGAAGTGCTCGGCCACCCCCCGTCCGTTCTCTCCAAAGACGAAGGTCGAGTGCGCCTCGTCGATGAGGACCCGTGCGTTGTGCGACCTCGCGACCTCGATGATCTCGGGGAGCGGCGGGAAGTCGCCGTCCATCGAGTAGACCCCTTCGACGATCACCAGCTTCTTGCCCTCGAAACCGCGCAGCTTGCGGTCGAGGTCTTCGGGCTTGTTGTGCCGGAAGAAACGGCTCTTCGCCTTCGAGAGGATCATCCCGTCGACGATGGAGGCGTGCGAGTACTGGTCGGCCACGATCAGGTCACCCGACCGCATGAGGCCGGCGATCACCCCCACGTTGGCGCTGTAGCCGGTGGGAAAGATCATGGCCGCCTCTTTCGCCTTGAAGTCGGCGAGCTCGCGGGCAAGCTCCTCGTGGAGCTCGGTGGTCCCGGAGAGGATCGGGGAGCCCGAGGATCCGCCACCGAACCGGTCCACCGCCTCCTTGATCGCCTCCTTCACCTCGTCGCGGTACGACAGCCCGAGGTAGTTGTACGAGGCGAAGTTGATCAGCTCCTTCCGGACCGTCTTCGAATGCGGATCCCGGATCGAGACGCGGGTGGAAGGGGCGGAGAGCAGCGGAAGCTCGTACTGGTAGTAGCCCCGCGGATGCACCTCGCTCCACCAGTCGGTGAAGGGCTCGAGGAGTGCAAAGGGATCATCGCCCGAACCGAAGTAGAAGTTCGTGTAGTCGTAGTCGAGGGCGTCGATCGTGTTCTCGATGCGCTCGTCGTCGGTCTCACGAATGCGGTTCGACCCGGTAGACACGCGGTGCTCCTCCGTAGAGGTTCCGGCCGGCGCTTGAAGTTCGTCGTGGTCAGCCATTAGCCTTCGCTCCACATTGGGGCGCAAGGACGCGAATCAGGAGATTCGATTGAAGATACGCGGGATCCTCACCATTGCCGTCGCGGGGAGCGTGCTCCTCGTGGGTGACGTTCTGCAACGAACGTTCCTCGTGGCAGCGATCCGGCTTCTGCCGTCCCGCCGACATGCGATCCTCGCAGCCTGGCAACAGGCTCTCGCGTGCGTCATGCTCTGGTCTGCCCGGGTCGTCGGGGGCGCCCGTCAGGACGCGATTCCCCGGATTCCCGGCGGGCCGGGTACGCTGGTTCTCATGAACCACCAGTCCGTCATGGACATCCCGCTCGTGGTCCGCGCCCTGCGCGGAACCTATCCCCGCATCGTGACGCGCAAGCGCTATGCCCGCGGCAAGCCTTTAATCTCGCACATGGTGCGCCTCTATCAATACCCCACGGTCGACCCGGGGGCAACCGGTCGGAACGGGCTCTCGCGCCTGCGCGAGCAGACGGCGGCGAGCGAGGTGCCCATCGCGATCTTCCCCGAGGGAACCCGCAGCCGGGACGGATCGCTCGCGAAATTTCGTCGGACGGGACTCCGCGCGATCCTCTCCGGACGGGAGTGGGACGTGTGGGTCGTCGCCATCGACGGGTGGTGGGGAGCCGCGCGGCTGGCCGACTTCATCGCCAACGTCTCGTCGGTGCACGGACGGATCGCGATGGACGGGCCCTTCCGGGCGCCCCCTCCGGGGGAGCCCGTCGATGCCTTCATCGACGAGATGGAAGGGCGGATGCGCACGCTCTTCCAGGGGATCACCGCACCCGACGCCCCCGCGCTCCCTACCGGGGGCGAAGTGGAATGAGCCCGGGCCCGGGCCACCCGTCGCCCGACCCCACCCCCGATCACGACCGGGAGTCCCTGCCGCAGGCCCGAGCCATCGCGCAGTCACTCGTCGGGGCGGGGGGTGGTGCGATTCGGGGCATTCTCCTGTTCGGATCGCAGCTGAGCGCGGCAACTCCGTCGGAGCACAGCGCCTGGGACCTCGTCGTGATCGTCGACGATTACGCCCCCTTCCACCGTGCCCTGGTCGAGGCGGGCCACCACCGGCGCTCCGCCCGTCTGCTCACCGCCCTTGCCCACATCCTTCCGCCCAACATCACCGCGTTCGACCCGGGCGGCGGCCTTCCCCTGGCGAAGTGCGCGATCGTCTCGGCCCGCGATTTCGAACGGGCACTCTCGGCCCGCGCGCGCGACCACTTTCTGAAGGGACGGATGGTGCAGCAGGTGGGCGTGGTCTGGACGCGCTCCCCCGCCGATGCCCGCTGGGTGCGCGAGTGGCTGGCCGAGGCACGGCGAGACGTGCTGCGGTGGTCCGCGCCGTGGCAGGAGCCGGCGTTCTCGGCGGCGGAATTCGCCCTCCGCATGCTCCGCGTCTCGTACCGCAACGAGCTGCGGCCCGAGAGCGCGGGCCGGGTGGAAGCGGTGTTCGAGGCGCAGCGTCCCGTCCTCGTGGACCTCTACACGACGGTGCTGGAAGAGGCCGAAGCGCGCGGTCGCCTGCACCAACGCGACGACGGCCGGTGGGAGCCCACCTCCCCTGCCGGAAGGGGGCTCGCGCTGCGCCTGAGGCTCTACTTCCTCCGCTCGAAGGCGCGCGCGACCCTCCGCTGGGCGAAGCACGTGCTCACATTCAACGACTGGCTCGCCTACATTCAACGGAAGGTGGCGCGCCGGACCGGGCTCGAGTTCGAGCTCACGCCCAGGGAGCGACGGTTCCCCTTCCTCTTCCTCTGGCCCAAGGTCTTCAAGGTGCTCGCCCACCGAAAGGCCGTCGATCGGTCTTCCGCATCCGCATCCGGTTCGTCGCCGGATGACGCATCCTCCCTCCCTCCTTCCCAGCCGACGCCGCGGCGTCGCTCGGACCGATGAGACCCGATCTCGCCATTCTCCTGGCCATCATCGGCTTCGCGCTCCTCACCATGCCGGTCTATGCCCGCTCCGATGCGCGAGGGCGTCCCGACCCCCTGGAGTCGTCCGCCCGCGGTGACTTCGTGCTCGGGTCCTTCATTCGCTCCTGGTTCTACTGGTTCATCCGGCCGGTGGAGCGGGTGTCGCTTGCCCTGGGGCTTTCCCCCCTCTTCTACAACGTGGCGGGCGCCGTTCTCGGGGTGCTCTCCGGGGTCGCCTTCGCTGCCGGCGCCATGGTCTCGGGCGGCTGGCTGATCCTGGCGGGCGGGGCAGCCGACGTGCTCGATGGGCGGATCGCGCGGGCCCGGGGCATCGCATCACGGCGGGGGGCGTTCCTGGACTCCACCCTCGATCGCTTCGCGGAGTTCGGGGTGTTCGTGGGACTCGCCCTCTGGTTCCGCGACGACCCCGTGGCCCTCGGCTTCACGGTGGTGGCCCTCGGTGGCTCGCTCCTCGTGAGCTACGCGCGGGCGCGAGGCGAGAGCCAGGGCGTCGTCTGCAAGGTGGGGGTGCTCCAGCGCGCGGAACGGCTTCTGCTGCTCGGCTTCGGCGGCCTCTTCGACCCCTCCGTGTCGGCCCTTCTCGGGGCGGCGACTCCGGGGTATCTGCTGCGGGTGGTCGTTGCCGTCGTGGCGATCGGGACGGTCTTCACG
>CAYORZ010000045.1:0-9948 GCA_964406485.1 uncultured Gemmatimonadaceae bacterium
ATGGCGCCGCCCCGCCGCGCGGCGGTGGCGCGGAGTTCATTGAGCCGCCGCAGGACCCCCCGGCTGCTGTAGAGTCCGGTATCCGGGTCGAGGAGTGCTTCGTCGCGGAGGGCGTCGGCCGCCTGCTTCGCCCGCACCAGCGTGGCGACCTGCAGGAGGAGGGCGTCGCCGTCGAAGGGCAGCCCCACGACGTCCCACGCTCCCGCCTTCAGCGCCGTGAGTCGCTCCGCGCGGGTGGGGCGCCCGGGGACGAGTCCGATGACCGGGGTCGTCGCCTCGATCCGCCCCTCGGCTCGCAGCCGTCGGAGCGCCGCAGCGCCGTCGGTCCCCCCCGGGCGGAGCCCCAGGAAGACGACGTCGGGGCGGAGACGGGCGAGGAGCACTCGGGCCTGCGCCTCGTCGTGGGCCTTCACGACCGCGTGGCCCGCGCGGGCGAGGAGGGAGGCGCGCGCGCGGGAGTTCCATTCCACGTCGTCGACGACGACGGCGACCGGGGTGCGGTGGAAGGCGTTCAGGGGACGGCCGGGTGGAGGGGGAGGGGTGCGGGAGGAGTATACCGGTGGCTCCTGCGTTTCGCACGGGGTTCGTCGTGCACTTCGCCGGAACGGGCATAAGGGAGCGCACGGGCCCGGCGCGCGGGGGGCGTGGAGGGCGCCCGACGCCTGTGGCGCGCGTGCGACATCCCGGCGCGCCCCACGGCGGTGTTCATGCCGGAATACGGTGGAGGAATGCGGCATTTCTGCCGATGGCCGCGACGGTCCGGGACTTGTAGAAGGAAGAGGCGGGGGCCGGAGCAGCCGGCGCCCCTCGACCTGTGAACGACGCGGAGGACCCCGTGTGTGGAATCGTGGGCTACATCGGTGACCGGGAGGCAGCGCCGATCCTGATCGACGGCCTGCAGCGCCTCGAGTATCGCGGCTACGACTCCGCCGGGCTCGCGATCCAGAACGGGGGGGGGCTGAAGATCCGCAAGCGGGTCGGACGGGTCCGGGAACTGGCGGAGCATGTGGCCGCCAACCCCGTCCAGGGCCACATGGGCATCGCGCACACCCGGTGGGCCACCCACGGGCCGCCCACCACCAACAACGCCCACCCCCACATGGACTGCACGGGTGAGGTCGCGGTGGTCCACAACGGGATCATCGAGAACGCCGACGCGCTCCGAAGGGTGCTTTGCGACCGGGGGCACACCTTCCTCACTCCGACCGACACCGAAGTCCTCGCACACCTCATCGAGGACGCCGAAGGGGAAACCCTCGAGGAACGGGTGCGCAGTGCCCTCCGCCTCGTCGAGGGCGCCTACGGGATCGCGGTGATCTCGGGGGAGTTCCGCGACCGCATGGTGGTGGCACGGCGGGGGTCGCCACTCCTCCTGGGGCTCGGCGAGGGAGAAACCTTCGTGGCCTCCGACGCCGCCGCCGTGATCGACCACACCCGTTCGGTCGTCTACCTCGAGGACGGTGATGTGGCCGTCCTCACCCCCGCAGGCTACCGGATCGTCGACCAGGAGGGGTCGGCGTGTGACCGCCCCGCTGACGCCATCGACTGGGACCTCGCCTCGATCGAACTCGGCGGGTACGCCCACATGATGCAGAAGGAGATCTTCGAGCAGCCGGAGAGCCTTCGCAACACGCTGCGCGGTCGGCTGATGCGCGAGGAGGGCGACGCCCGCCTCAACGGGCTCGGCCTCACCCCGGAGCAGATCCGCTCCTTCGAGCGGGTGCTGATCCTCGGCTGCGGCACCTCGTGGCATTCGGGGCTGGTGGGCCGCCACGCCATCGAGGCGCTGGCCGGGCTGCCGGTCGACGTGGAGTATGCCTCGGAGTTCCGCCATCAGCGCCGTCTTTCGCTCGATGGCACCCTTGCCGTCGCGGTCTCGCAGTCGGGAGAAACCGCCGACACCCTCGAGGCGATGCGGGTCGCGCGGGAGCGGGGCGCCCGCGTCGTGGGGATCGTCAACTCCGTCGGCAGCACGATCGCCCGCGAAGCGCAGGGAGGGGTCTACCTCCACGCCGGCCCCGAGGTCGGGGTGGCCTCGACGAAGGCCTTCACGTCGCAGCTGGCCGCTCTCCTCCTCCTGGGACTCCATCTCGGGCGGCGACGCGCCCTCGTGCGGGACCAGGGGCGTGAGGTGGTCGAGGCGCTGGAGGGGCTGCCGGCGCTGATCGAGCGCACCCTCCGCCTCGACGACGAACTCGCCCGCATCGCCCTCACCTTTTCCGAGGCCGACAACGCCCTCTACCTGGGGCGCGGCGTCTCGTTCCCGGTCGCCCTGGAGGGGGCGCTCAAGCTCAAGGAGGTGGGGTACATCCACGCCGAGGGCTACCCCGCGGCCGAACTCAAGCACGGGCCCCTCGCCCTCATCGACGACGAGATGCCGGTGATCGTGGTCGCCCCCTTCGACCACATCTTCTCCAAGGTGGTCTCCAACATCCAGGAGGTGCGGGCGCGCGGAGGGCGGATCCTGGTGGTCACCACCGAAGGCAACCGCGATCTTTCGGCCGTGGCCGACCACGAGGTGGCCGTTCCCGCCACCCACGAACTGCTCAGTCCGCTCCTCACCGTGATTCCCCTGCAGCTCCTCGCCTACCACATCGCTGTCCTCCGGGGGTGCGATGTGGATCGGCCGCGGAACCTTGCCAAGAGTGTGACGGTCGAATAGCGTCGAAATGATGACCCCCACCGCCCGGAATCCGATGTTCGCCACCAGAGCGTGGTTCCTGATCTGCCTCGGACTGCTCGTCGCCCCCGGCGTCGCGGCCCAGCCCCCCGACTTCCTCGTCTCGTCCGGCCGCGAGATGTCGCGTGCCGATCTCATGGCGTCGCTGGCACTCCTCGAGGAGGCGGCGGTTTCGGAGGACTACGGGGCGGCGATCCGCGCCCAGGCGGCCGCCCGGGCGGAGCAGATCCGCCTCCGGCTCGAGGAGGGGGATTTCCGGGTCGGCGACCGGATCCAGGTCCAGGTCCAGGGGGAGAACTGGAACGCGAGCAGCCCGGGTGCGGTCGCCCCGGTCACGGTCGTGCCCACGCCCGGAATGCCGGCCGTGCCCACCGGTCGGGGATCGGCCGGCGCCACCTTCGCCGTCCAGGCCGGGCCGTCGGTGAAGTTTCCCGACATCCCCGCGATCGACCTCCGGGGTGTGCTCCGTTCCGAGCTGCAGGAGCACCTCCAGCGGGAACTCTCGCGCTACATCATCGATCCGGTGGTCGAGGCCGAGACGCTCCTCCGGATCGCCGTCTTCGGCTCGGTGCGCATCCCCGGCTACTACTACCCGGCCGCCACCCAGAACCTGGGCGACGTGATCATGATGGCCGGCGGACCGGGGCCCGAAGCCGACTACGAGGAGATGGCCCTCCGCCGGAGCGGACAGACGCTCTGGGAGGGCGAAGGACTGCAGTCGCTGATCGCCGAGGGGCGCACCCTCGACCAGCTCAACATGCTGGCCGGCGACATCATCGAGGTACCGGCGCGCTCCGGCACCAACATCTGGCTCGAGGTGGGGCGTTACGCCCTGGTCATCGGGTCGACCGTGCTCCTCGGGATCCGGGTCTTCTGACCGCAGGACCCGTCACGCACACCCGGGATCGGAGTGGAGTTCGACGGGGATCCCGATGCGGATGATCTCGCCCGGAGAGACGTCGCGGGGCGGAATCGAGCAGCGGACGCCCCCCCGGAGATCGATATCCACCTGGAGCGTCCGGGTCCGGGGCCAGGCGAGATCGAAGGTGCGGTCGGTCTTTCCGGTGACCACCCCGAGCCGGATGCGCTCGACACCCCGCACGGCGTGCACGGTGGCATCGGCGAAGTTGAAGTTGCGCACCTCGATCCGGATCGAACTCTCCCCCTGGGGCCCGCCCCCGAAGGGGCTGCGGAGCGCGGTGGCCCCACACCCCCCGAGAGTGAGCAGGGTGGCGAGGGCGAGGGCGCGGTGCAGGCGGAGCATCGGAATCTCCCGGAGAGCGGGGGGGTGAACGCCCTACCCCGGACGGTACCCCCGGGTTGCGAAATGCCCCGGACCGCCGCGCGGCCCGGGGCATTCGGCTCCCTGAGGAAGAGGCGGTCGGCTCAGGATCCCACGCCGGCCACCACGCTCGAGGGCGCCGACGCATCGGCGTGCTCGATCACGAGAACCACCCGGCGGTTGGCGCGACCCTGCTCGCCCGGACCGGCCTGGCCGGGCTGCACGAGCCGGCGGGTGTCCTTCCCGTAGCTGACGGTGCGGATCTGCTGCGCATTCATCCCGGCCTCGTCGACGAGGACCGACTTGACGGCGTCCGCACGGCGCTGGCCGAGGCGGAGGTTGTATTCGGCGCTCCCTGCCGGGTCGGTGAACCCTTCCACGGTGATCAGGGCGTCGGGGTAGTGCTCGCCGACCACATTGGCGAACCGCTGGAGGCTTTCGCGAGCCTGTGCGTCGACCACGGCCTCATCGAAGCCGAAGTGCACGGGGGCAGTGAAGCGGAGCGATGCCTCGAGGCGCTGCACCGTGGCGTCCATCTCGCTGGCGAGCGTCTGGAGTTCGCGCTCCATCGCATCGAAACGAAGCTCCATCTCGCGGATGGAGGTCTCGACCCCGTCGACCCGGCTGTTGAGCCGGTCCTCGACGTCGCGATCACCCGCAACCATCTCGGCGCGGACGCGCTCCATCTCTGCCTGGAAGTCGTCTTGCTTCACGTGGGCGCAGCCGGCGGTGGTGACCACCAGTGCCGCGGCAGCGACCAGGAAACGTCCCTGGGATCCATCCATCATCGTCGTATCTCCTCGTTGGTGAGCGAGCGGACTCGCGGGTGGTGGAACGACGGGTGCAGGATCAATGCCATCCCGCCCGATGGGGGCGGGGCGGGCATGGCTGGCTGGAGATGCGGCGACGTAAAATGTTGGTAAGGACGGGGTTGCGGGTACAGGCCCGCAGAGGGGCCGGGAGCGACCGGGGCGGGCGAGCCGGGCGTGCACCCCCCGGCGGGAAGGGGGGGCGGTCCGGAATGAATCACCTCCGCACCGGCGAGAACGTCGCTTGTGCTCGGTGCACCATTCGGGGCATACTTGCAGGCCATGGACACTCGCCGCCCCACCAATCCCGCCGCCGAAGAGATCCTCGGAGGCTACTTTCCCGTCCTCGACCACGGCTTCGTCTCGCTCGTGGACTACATGGGCGGTGACATCGATGTCGAGCGCGCCGCCCGCGTCTCGTACGGCCACGGTACCCGCCAGGCCAGCCGGACGCGGGGGCTGCTCCGCTACCTGCGTCGGCACCGGCACACGACCCCCTCGGAGATGGTCGAGCTGAAGTTCCACTGCGCGATGCCGATGTTCGTGGCCCGCCAGTGGATTCGCCACCGCACCGCCAACGTCAACGAGTACAGCGGCCGGTACTCCCTCATGCCGCTCCTCTTCTACCGTCCGGAGGGGGAGCACTTTGCCCATCAGAGCGAAGTGAACAACCAGGGGCGGGGGGCAAAGGCATCCGACGAGATCCACCGCGAGGCGCTGAGGCGGTGGGACCGGCTCCGGGCCGAGTCCGGCGAGCTCTACGGGTGGCTTCTCGAAGAGAACGTCGCCCGCGAGCTGGCCCGCATCGACCTCCCGCTGTCGACCTACACGCAGTGGTACTGGAAGATCGACCTCCACAACCTGCTCCACTTCCTCACCCTCCGCGTCGACTCCCACGCGCAGTTCGAGATCCGCGCGTACGCCGAGGTCATGGCGGGGATCGTGCAGCGGGTGGCCCCCCTCAGCTACGAGGCGTGGGTGGACTACGACGTCGCGGGGCGGCCCCTCTCGCGGGCGGAGCGGGCGGCGCTCGCCCGACTGGTCACGGTCGACGGGGAGGGCGTCGAGGGGAGTGGAGCCCGACTGGGTGCCGACGACCTCCGGGAACTCGGCCTCTCCACGCGCGAGGTGCGGGAATTCCTGGACAAGCTGCAGCCGGTCGATCCCCCGGACTTCACCCTGGACCTCTCGACGATGGTCCCGGCCGAGGTGATGGAGGAACGGATGCGCGCCGCCGTCCCGCGGTCGGAGGAGTAGGGAGGGGTCAGCCGCCCGGTCGGTCGACCCAGACGGTCTTCACGTTGACGAACTCCCGGATCCCGAGGGGGGAGAGCTCGCGTCCGTAGCCGCTGATCCCGATCCCCCCGAAGGGAAGGCGGGGGTCGGAGCGGACGAGGCCGTTCACGAAGGCGGCCCCCACGTTCAGGTGGTCCGCCGCCAGGCGTTCGCCCCGTTCGAGGTCGCGCGTGTAGATCGCGCCCCCGAGCCCGAAGTCGGTGTCGTTGGCGATCCGCAGCGCGTCATCATCGTCGCGGGCGCGGATCACGGCGGCGACGGGGCCGAAGAGCTCGTCCGTGTAGGCGGGCATCCCGGGGCCGACCTCGGTGAGGAGGGTCGCCGGGTACCACGCCCCGGGGCGGTCGGGCACGACGCCGCCCATGCGCAACCGGGCGCCCTGCGCCACACTCGCCTCAACCTGGTCGTGGAGTTCGTCGCGCAACTCGACGCGGGCCATCGGCCCCAGGGTGGTGGCCTCGTCGAGCGGCGGCCCCATGACGACCTTCGACATCTCGGCCGCGACGCGCTCGACGAAGGCGTCGTGGAGGGCATCGACCACGACGAAGCGCTTGGCAGCGATGCAGCTCTGGCCGTTGTTGATCAGCCGGGAACGGACGGATTCGGCCGCGGCGAAGTCCAGGTCGGCATCGGAGAGGACGACCGAGGCGTCGCTTCCCCCCAGCTCCATGACCGTCTTCTTGAGCGCCGCCCCCGCGCGCGCCGCCACCGCCCGGCCTGCCCCCACGCTCCCGGTGAGCGTCACGGCGTGCAGGTGGCGGTCCTCGATCAGCTCGCCCACGGCGTCCGTGTCGAGAAAGAGGACGGCGGCGAGCCCTTCCGGCAGCCCCGCCTCGGCGAGGAGGTCGCGGATATCCGACGCGCACCCCGGCACGTTGGAGGCGTGCTTGAGGAGGACGCCGTTGCCGGCCATCAGCGCCGGGGCCGCGAAACGGAAGAACTGCCAGAGCGGGAAGTTCCAGGGCATGATCGCGAGGACGACCCCCAGCGGGCGGTGCACCCACCCGCTCCGTACCGCGTCGGTCTCGACGGCCACCGGGGCGAGGAAGCGCTCGGCGTGCGTGGCGTAGTACTCGCAGACCCACGCGCACTTCTCGACTTCGGCACGGCCTTCCCGGACCGGCTTTCCCATCTCGACTGCCATCCGGCGGGCAAGCGGCTCGACCCGGGCTCTCAGGGCGGCCGCCAGGGCGCGCAGCCGTTCTGCCCGGGTCTCGAAGCCCGCCGCCCACCACTCGGGTGCGACGGTGGCCGCGCGGGCGGCGGCGAGGCGGGCCTCGGCCAGGGTGGTCGAGGGAAAGCGCTGGAGTTCCTCCCCCGTGGAGGGGTCGATCGTGCGGTAGGCCATGGTCGTGCTCACCCCGTTCTGTCGGATTCGTTCAGCTCAGCGCCGGCGCCCCAGGAAGGCCGCGAAGGCCGCGCGCGCCTCGGCACTCTCGAAGCAGCGCAGCTGCCAGCTCTTCTCCAGAGTGAGCTGGTCCTCGAATGACCCGTTGCTGCCGGCGGCGAGGAGGAGGTCGTCGAGCGCCGTGAGGGCGGTGGCCGACCGCCCGGCCAGTTCCCGGGCGAGGTCCATCCCCTCCGCCTCCAGCGTCTCGGTGTCGTCGACGATCCGGTGGAGGAGCCCGAGCGAGAGGGCCTCGTCGGCGCGCACGGTCGCGCGCCCGCGACACGCCCACGGTCTCGATGAGGAGCCTGCTCCCGCCCCAATCCGGAACGAGGCCCAGGCGGATGAAGCTCTGGGTGAAGGAGGCCTGCGGGGTGCCCCACCGCACATCGCAGCCGAGGGCCAGGTTGGCCCCCGCCCCCGCCGCCGCCCCCGCGACGAGGGCAATCGTCGGCATCCGGCAACGGCGCAGCGCCCGGGCCGCCCCGTTGGCCGCCTCCAGCACCCCGGCGAAGCCGGCCACGTCGTTCGCACGGGCGAGCTCTTCCATGACGCCGACGTCGCCGCCGGCGCAGAAGGCGCGCCCCGTCCCCGAGATCACGAGGCACCCCACCCGGGGGTCGTCGTCGGCCCCCTCGATCACGCGGCGGATATCGTCGCGCATCGTCCCGACGAGGGCGTTCATCTTGTCGGGGCGGTTGAGGCGCAGATGCAGGACCGCACCTTCGCGGCGGACAACCAGGAAGTCGGATCGGGGAGCGTCGGCCATGGCGGTCACAGGTGGAGGGGGATGCGCTCCATAGTGGCGATCCCGGGCGTCGCGAGCCAGCGTGGCGGCCCCGCGCGCCCGCCCCGCGTTGCCCCGGCCGCCGGGGCATCCGATACTGCCTCCACCATGCAGATCGCCTACCTCGATGGGCCTCGGCTGCGGCGCTCGCTGATTGCCGCCTGCGAGCACGCGCAGCAGCAGCGGGCCGAGCTCAACCGGATCAATGTCTTTCCCGTCCCGGATGGAGATACGGGTACCAACCTCGCCCTGACCCTCCGCTCGATCGCCGACCACCTCCGCGACAACCGCGACCCCGCGCCGGCCGGCGTGGCCGGGGTGGCGGCCGAGGCGGCCGTCCTGGGGGCGCGGGGGAACAGCGGAATGATGCTCTCGCACTTCCTCCTGGGCTTCGCCGAGCAACTGTCGGGACGAGTCCGCCTCTCGGCGC
The DNA here is from genome assembly GCA_964406485.1 of uncultured Gemmatimonadaceae bacterium. Lineage (GTDB taxonomy): Bacteria > Gemmatimonadota > Gemmatimonadetes > Longimicrobiales > Gaopeijiaceae > Gaopeijia. Next base: position 8,672 of record CAYORZ010000045.1, read on the forward strand.
GCGAGTTCGCGTCTGCCCTCCGCGCGGGGGTCGAGCGGCTGCAGGACGCGCTCGAGGAGCCGGTCGAGGGCACGATCCTCACCGTGATGCGCGACACCGCCCACGCGGCCACCGAGGCAGACGAGAGCGATTTCGTTCCCCTCGTCGAACTCCTGGTGCGGCGCGCGCGCGCCTCGCTCGCCCGTACCCCCGAACTGCTCCCCACCCTGCGGGCCGCGGGGGTGGTGGACGCGGGGGCGAAGGGGTTCGTGGCGCTCCTCGAAGGGGTGCTCCACCTGATTCACGGCGACCCGGGGGTGCCGGGGGGCCCGGGGGACCCACCCGCGGGCGCGCCGGATCCGCTGGGGGCGGTCGCCTACCCGGCCGAGCGGGAGACCCACCGCTTCTGCACCGAGGCGCTGGTGCGGGGCGAGGGGCTGCCCTCCCGCGACGTGGTGCAGGAGCGCCTGCGCCCCTGGGGCGACTCCCTGGTGGTGATCCGCACCGGGTCGATGCTGAAGGTGCACCTCCATACCGACGAGCCGGATGCGGTCTTCGCCCTCCTCCGCACGATGGGCACCCTGGTGACGCACAAGGCCGAAGACATGCAGGCGCAGCACGCTGTGCTCGAGCGCGGGGCGCGCGCGGGGCACCGCTCCCTCGCCCGCCGGCCGGTGGCGATCGTCACCGATTCCGGAGCCGACCTCCCCGACGAGGTGGTGAGGGCCCACGGGATCCACGTCACACCCCTCGAGCTTGTCGACGGCGACCGCAGCCTGCGCGACGGCGTCGACATCACCGCGGCCGACTTCCACCACCGCCTCGCCGAGTCTCCCGAGACCCTTCCCACCACCTCGCAGCCGCCCCCCGCCGCCTTCCTCGAGCACTACACCCGCGCCGCCGAAGAAGGCCAGGAAGTGATCGCGGTGCTCCTCGGATCGGCGCTGTCGGGCACCTTCGCCTCGGGAGAGGCGGCCGCGCGCAGCTTCACCGGGGCCCCACTGCACCTCGTCGACTCCCGGGGCGCGTCGCTCCTCCAGGGACTCCTGGTCCTCAAGGCGGCGGAACTTGCCGAAGCGGGCACTCCCCCCGACGCGATCGCCGCCCAAGTGCGTCGGATCCGGGCCCGGTCGGGGATCCTCTTCACCGTCGACACCTTCGAGCGGCTGCTCCGCTCGGGGCGGGTGGGGCGGGGGCGCGCCTTCCTGGGCTCGCTCATGAACGTGAAACCGGTGCTCGCCCTCGACCCCGAGGGACGGGTGGCCGTCGAGGGGTGGGTGATCGGGCGGGAGCGGGTG
>CAYORZ010000046.1:0-7833 GCA_964406485.1 uncultured Gemmatimonadaceae bacterium
GGGCTACCTGCAAGGTAGGCGTGGCAGGAAGCGGGCAGCAAGCGGAAATCCCTCCATCCCGCTATCCGCGCTCGTGATGGACTCCGCGAGCCGTTTCGGGTAGGTATCCGGCAGTGCATTTCCCTCTCTCGACTCCGAACCATGGCCCTTCTCGACGAACTTGCCGCACGCGCCGGGGGCGCCTGCGAACTCTGCCGTTCCCCCGAAGCTCTCGCGCCCTTTCCCGTCCCCCCCGAGTCGGACGGCTCCGCCGCGCAGAGCGTGCTCCTCTGCGAACGCTGTCGCACGCAGATTGACGACCCGTCCACCATGGAGTCCGCCCACTGGGCCCCGCTGGCCGAGACGATGTGGACGCAGGTCCCCGCCGTCCAGGTGCTCGCCTGGCGGATGCTCCGGCGGCTGCGACGCGAGGCGTGGGCGAGCGAGTTGCTCGAGATGCTCTACCTCGATGACGACACCCGCGCCTGGGCCGAGAGCGAGCCCGAACCCGCGGTCGGCGGGGACCCGGCCGACGAGGTCCGGCACCACGATGCCCACGGCGCCCCCCTGGCCACCGGCGACACCGTGATCCTGATCAAGGACCTGCCCGTGAAGGGCGCAGGCTTCACCGCCAAGCGCGGGACCGCCGTCCGCAACATCGCTGTCGTCGCCGACAACCCCGCACACATCGAGGGCCGCGTCGAGGGCCAGCGCATCGTCATCCTGACCGAATTCGTGAAGAAGGGGTGAGGCGGGCGGTCCACCCCACCGGGGTGTAGCGAAGCAGAAGTCGTTCACCGACGCGGTAGAGAGGTCCGTCGGGCGACTCGGCCTCGAACACACCGACCGGGTCCTTCAGGTCGACGCCGTCGGCCCTCACCAGCTGGTCCACGCGCACTGCCACGTCATCGGCCGTTTCCGTGCGCGCATACCACCCGGAGACGGGGCGGTCCAGCCTGACCGTGATTCGGTCGTCACCCAGGCGGGTCCGGATTCGATCCTGCCTTGCCGCATCGAACTGCACCGTCTGGTGGGAATAGCCCTCATCGAATGCGACGGCGCTCATCTCTCCGGCGGTGCCTTCGGCAAACCCGCGGCCCTCGGCCGCAAGCACAGCGCTGGTCCACTCGGGGCCTTCGGCGGCGAGGCGTTCGCGCGCTTCGGGATGATAGACCGCTTCCACCAACCCGCGATTATCACGGGGAATCACGATCTTCGCCTTGTCCTCGATCAGCCTCCGGGTTAACTCCAGATCGGTCGCCTCCTTGTAGACGGTGCCCCATCCGAACCCGAGGTTGCCCAACTCGGGTCGGGGAGGAATCGCCTCCTGCGGTGCGTGGACGAGGACGCGCGGGCTGGCGACGAGCGATGGGCGGACACGATCATGACGGTGCAGGCGCCCGATCCTCTGGAGCAGCACGTCGACCGGAGCCAGATCGGTCATCATCCAATCGAAGTCGACGTCGAGGCTCTGTTCCACTACCTGGGTAGACACCAGGATCACCCCCTCACGCGTCGAGGCCTTCCCGAAGTCTTCAAGGACCGAAGCGTCCAGTATCTTCCGGTCGGCTGCGGTGAAGCGGGAATGGTAGGCAGGGGTTCGGTCTGCACCGCGTGGGCGCCACAGCAGACCCGGTGCTCGCTCCTCCAGATAGCGGACGGTCTCGATGGCGTCCCTGACCGTGTTGCGAAGAATGCAGACCCGCCCGCCGGCCCGGGCCGCCTCGACTGCCTCATCGAAGATCGATTCGCCCCGTGTAGCCTCCGACACCAGAGCCCACTCCACCCGTTTGGGCGTTCCGTCGGTGGAGGCCACCTGCGTGGCCCACTCGTTCGTCGCGGCATGGAAGGACGATAGCGCCGGGTACGGAGCGGCCTGCGCCTCGGCGAGACTGCAGTCGACCTCTCCACCTGCCATCGCATTCCGGGTCTCGCGCGATAGCGTGGCCGAGAGACAGACGGAGAGTCCCCCCACCTGCGCATGGTACGTCAGGATCCGGTTGTGACCAGCTCAAGGCGTGATCCCCGCGCGAGCGGGGGTAGTCCCGATCGAGACCATGAGTCGCGTCCGCGCTCGTCGCTGACCCGTGGTCCCCACGCGAGCGGGGGTAGTCCGCGGTTGGGCCGTAGTGGGGGCTGCGCAGCGGGTGGAACTGGAAATCCGACCGGACCCTATTCGAGAGTCGTCTGTATCCCCGCCGTTGTTTAGTCCTCGCGCAGCGAGCAAGGGGTCCCAGTAGGCCGAAGGCGTCAGGAGCCGCTCTCCCTGTGCCTGCCGCGCATTCGGCTGGTGAGGGTACGGTCCAGGGCGTTGGCGAATGCCCGCTTCTCACGCTCCCCGTAGGCGCCCGGACCGCCGGTGTCGACGCCGGTGCTCCTGAGACCGTCCATGAAGTCCCGGATCGAGAGGCGCTCGCCGATGTTGGCTTCGGTGTAGAGCTCGCCTCGTGGGTCCAGCACCAGCAGTCCTTTCTCCACCAGGAGGGCGGCGAGGGGGATGTCGGCGGTCACGGCGATGTCTTCCGGCTCGGCCTCGTTGACGATGTGGGCGTCGGCCACATCCGGTCCTCCCGCCACCCGCACCGCGCGCACGTGCGGGTTGTTGAGCGGGACGGGGACGCGATGGTTCGCCACCAGGATCGTCTCGAGCTCGAGGCGTGCGGCGGCCCGGAAGACGATGTCCTTCACGTCGCGGGGGGCCGCGTCGGCGTCGACCCAGATGCGAAAGTCGGAGTGCGTGGGTGCGTGGGGCATGAACGATCATCGATCGGCCCCCGGGGCCGCGCAATGGCGGCGTCGGCGGTCGCTTCGGGGGGTTGATCGACCGTGGGCGGGCCCGCAGAATGGACATCGCTCCGCAGACACGACCCCCGCCCGGCCCTGCCGCGAGTTTCCGCGTGCGCTTCGACACGAGACGCCTCATCGCACCGCCGAGCACCTCCGGACTCCTCGCCGGGACGCTCCTGTTCGGCCTCTCACTCGCGCCGAGTCTCGTGCCGCGCCCGTTCGCCCTCCAGGGACTGGTCTCGGGGCTGTCGTTCACGGCAGGGTACGCCTGCGGGGCGCTCGGCCGCTGGCTCTGGGACTACCTCGAACTTCCCTACCCTCGAGAGCGGGTCGGCCGGTGGATCTGGGGAATCTCGCTCGGAATCTGCCTGATCGTCGCCGCCATCTTCCTCTGGCGAGCGGGCCAGTGGCAGAACTCCCTCCGCGCGCTCATGGGGATGGAAGAAGAAGCGCAGGTGAGGCGATTCACCGTGGGGTTGATGACGGTGGCGATCTTCAGCGGCGTACTCCTGACGGCGCGCTTCATCCGCGAAGTGGCGCGGGCCATCTCGGGGCGCCTCCGGCGACTCGTCCCTCCACGCGTGGCCAACCTGATCGGCATCGTCCTCACCGCCATCCTCCTGTGGAACCTGGCTGAAGGCGCCGTCGTTGCGGGCGCCCTCCGCATGGTCGACGGATCGTATCAGGCACTGGATGAACTCGCCGACGACGGACTCCATCCTCCCGAGAGCACCTTCCGCAGCGGATCGGAAGCATCGCTGGTCGAGTGGAGCGAACTCGGGCGCCAGGGACGGCTCTTCGTATCGTCCGGTCCGACGACCCTCGACCTCGCGGTGTTTGCCGGTAACGATGTGATGGAGCCGATCCGCGTCTATGTGGGACTCACGGCCGCCGACGCCCCCTCCGACCGCGCCCGCGTCGCACTGGAAGAACTGAAACGCACCGGGGCCTTCGAGCGGTCGGTACTCGTCCTGGTCACGCCGACGGGCACCGGGTGGGTCGATCCCGGCGCGATCATTCCGCTCGAGTACCTCTTCGGCGGGGACGTCGCCACGGTGGCCGTCCAGTATTCGTACCTGCCGAGCGCCGTGGCGCTGCTCGCCGAGGGGGCCTACGGCGCCGAGACCGCGCGTGCGCTCTTTCTCGAGGTCTACGGGTACTGGACCTCCCTTCCCCCCGAAGAGCGCCCCCGCCTCTACCTCCAGGGCGTCAGCCTCGGGACGCTCAACTCGAGCCTCTCGTTCGACTTGCAGGACATTCTCGCAGACCCCTTCGACGGGGTGCTGTGGAGCGGGCCTCCGTTTCGTACCGAGGCGTGGGTCCGGGCCACCCGCGACCGCGAGCCCGGCTCTCCCGCCTGGCTTCCCCGCTACCGGCAGGGACGCGTCGTGCGCTTCATGAACCAGCACGGCGGATTCGAGCGCTCCGACGAGCCCTGGGGGCCCCTGCGCATCGGATATCTGCAGTACGCGAGCGACCCCATCACCTTCTTCAGCGTGGACGCCTTCGTGCGCCAGCCCGAATGGATGAACGAGCCGCGCGGTCCCGACGTGGCCCCGACCCTGCGCTGGTACCCTGTCGTCACGGGACTCCAGCTCGCCGCCGACATGCTGGTCGGTGACGCCCCCCGGGGCTTCGGCCACAACTTCTCCGTGGCGCACTACCTGGACGCCTGGACCCAGATCGCCGAACCCGACGGCTGGAACCCCACCGACCTGGCCCGCCTCCGCGCGCACCTGGTGGAAGAGGAGCGCCGCATCGACCGCGAGCGGTCCGGGGATTAGCGGGGGAGAGGCGGCATCCGCCGCCGCCGGTACATCAGGCGTTGCGGGCCCATACGGCGGCCAGGCGGATGCTCCGCTCCACGGTGGCGAGACCGGCGTTGTTGCAGTGTACCCACGGCACCTGCAGGGCCTTCCGGAGTCGGCTACCGAACATGGTGCGTATGTAGCGCATCAGGACCACCGCGTCATAGCGGTCCAGCCGCCCCTCGATGCGGGCGAGGTGCTCGTTCCAGTGGCCACTCCACCCCACGTTCTCGAAGTCGACGGTGATCCTGGATTCGTCGTCTGACAGCCGCGCCCGTATCCGTTCCTTCATCGCTTCCTGCCGTTCATCGCCCCCGCATACGAGAATGCGCACGGGGCGCAACCGGGATGCATCGGTCCCCGCGTCGTGATCGACCGCCTGCGCCGCGCGCGCCTGGAGCGCGCTTTCGAGGCCCTGCAGGGAGTCGGCGGGGGCGCCGGCCTCGCGCATGAGGTCGACGATGGCTTCGGCCGACTCCCAGCAGCCGAACCGCCCGGAGTGGAGGGTCTGGTGGAACTCTCCTCGCAGAAACGAAATCGCCTCGTCGGAGCGCTGGTTCTGGAGCAGGAGGGTCGCCTTCATCCAGACGGCGTCCTCCCGATTGAAGGCCGATTCGTACACGTCCGGTCGCTCGAGAACCGCCAGGAACGCCTCCACCTCCACCCGTTCCTCCATGGCGAGCTGCTCCAGGGCGTCCATCGCTTCGGCCACCGTGTCCGTCTCGCCCGCTCGAGCGGCGTAGGGGACGAGCAGATGGTAGTCGCGGGCCCGGGCGCTGGGCGACCGCCCCGCATCGCCCGCACGAGCGCGCACCGCTTCGCGCAGTACCGGTGACCGGCCCAGTACGTCCGGATCGGGAAGCCGTGCCAGGAGAGTGGGATCGGCCGCCACCAGCGACTCCATGACCTTGCGCGCATCTTCTGGTGAGAGGAGCGCGAGCCCGTGGATCATGGGGTCGAGCAGGAAGTCCGGTACACGCTCCCCATGCTCGACAGCCCGCTGGATCCGATCGGCGGCGGCGCCCACCTGCTCCAGTTGCTGAATCGTGACCAGCCCGAGGTAGAGACGGGTCCGCTGGGCCAGCGACGGGCGCCGTCCCCCGAGGTCGACCAGCGGGTCGCCGTAGGCGTAGCGCTCGGGTTGGGAGTCGAAGACCGCGAGCGCCTGCTCCAGGTGGTCGGCTGCCGATTTCCACTCTTCACGCAGAAGGTCGAGCACGCCGAGACAGAAGTGCCCGTGGGCCGAGAAACGGGCGTCGATCTCCACACTCCGGCGGAAGTGTGCCTCGCCGCGCGCCAGCTGTTCGCGCAGGCGATCGGCCTCCTCACGCTCATCGGGCAGCACCACGGAAGAGAGAGCGCGCAGGTCTGCCTCGAGCAGGCCGAGGTCGGCGTGGATCATCGCCTGGATGCCCTCGTCGTGCTCCACTGCGAGGATCTTGCGGAGCAGGGACTCGGCCTGGCCCCGCTGGCCCAGCTGTCGAAAGCCGTGCGCGCGCCGGCGCTGGATCTCGAGAAGGAAACGGTCGTGCGGATCGGCGCCCCGCACTTCGGCGAGGTCCACGAAAGCACCCAGCTTGTCGAGAATGCCCTTCGCCTCGGTGGCGCGCTCGCGGCTCAGAAGGTGGCGAGCCTCCTGAAGTAGCGTCAGCGGGGCACCGGGGATCGCCGCGATGCTCGCGGCCGACATCCTTGCGGCTGCGTCGGCCGTCCGGCCCACCTCACCCAGCGCCTGGAGCACGAGGCTGCCCGCAAGCCGCGCCTGGGCCGTCGTGTGATCGAGGAGCGCGCGAACTGGCGGCTGGTGGTCGAAGAACTCGGCGATCTCGCGATGTCGGTTCGCCCGCGCCAGCCCCGACACCACTCCAGCCCAGTACCACGTCGCGCGCGACAGATTCTCGGCCGGAAGATCTCGTGGCAGGTCGTCGGCGAGCAGCGCATCGTGAAACCCGAGGTGGAAATAGGTGCGGTGCCGCGTGCCGTTGAGCGAACGCACCTCATCCATGAGATCGCCCACCTTCTCGCGCGCAAGCGCTCCCTCCACCCCCTGGGTGGCGTCGACGACGGCCCGAATCAGCACCTCGTCGAGGGTGGTGAAGTGATCGTCCGAGACGTCGAGTTCGGGGGCGTTGTTCCGGGCGAACTCCGACTCCTCCTTGAGGGCGTCGGCGGGGTCGGGGGGGCTGAAGGGCTCGTCGGAAACCGGCACCGGGTCGGTCTCCTCCACCGCGCTCGGGGGGTCGAGCAGCTCCGCACCCCATCGGTCGATGCCCTGCACCAGGTGCGGGGCCTGCAGCCGCAAGACCGACAGCCAGAGATAGACGTCGCGAGGGGGAAAGGCACCCGGGAGGCCACGCGCCGCAGCCACCACGTCCTCTGTCGGGACGGGCGGTGTGGTCTCGGAGTCCGGCCGAGGGCGACCGCTCTCGTGCTCGACGCCGAGGGCATCGAGGTGGGCGGCGCAGAGATCCTTCTTCTCCTCCGCGAAGAACTCCAGCAGCAGAACCTCCAGGATGGCGGGATCGCGCGGAATCAGCCGATGCGCATACTTCGCAAGTGTATCCGGAGACATGCGGTCGACGAACTGCCTGCGGAACCCGAACCGCTGCGCCACCCGGTAGCCGGCCCAGGCGGGCAGTTCACCCAGGTCACCCTCGATCGCGCGCGTCATCGCCGCGCGGCGTTCTGCCATCGTCAGGGCCTTCCACACCCCGACCAGACTTTCGGGCCACCGCCAATCGTTGCTCATCGCGTCTTTCCCCCGGATCGAATGGGACGAGTCCACCCATACTTTCGCCCGAGGGTGGGACTGCGATGGCGTGAAGCCCCGCACCCCGCCGGCCAGGCCGAAGCGCGCAACCTGAGGCGGACGGCCGAGGCGCCAATCGAACAGGGCGTCCGGCACATCGATTGGCCGATCCCGCCATTGGACCGGCCCGGGCCGAAGGGGTAGAATGGGGCCATGACCACCGATCAATACTCCGAGCTCATCGAGTTCCTCGCGGAGCGATTCCGGGCGATCGACCAGCGCTTCGATGGTATCGACCAGCGCTTCGACGGTATCGACCAGCGGTTCGATGGTATCGACCAGCGGATCGCCGATTCGCGGCGGCACGCTGTGGTGCTCTTCGAGCAGGCGCAGGCGAACCTGAACGTGGTGGCGGAGGGATTGGGGGCGCGGGTCGATCGACTGCAGCAGCGGATGGCCGGGGTGGAGGTGGTGCTGCGCGACGGCCTGGCGGACCACGAACAGCGACTC